>CAZVNH010000001.1:0-5780 GCA_964628575.1 uncultured Thermoplasmatales archaeon
ACCTCCGCACTCATTTCTAAGATGTCAGCGATAATTTGGATCATTTTATCACGATTTTTTGGATCCAAAGCAATCATAGAATATGCTTTTAAACCCAGGTTTTTCTCAATTTGAACAGCATCCAAAGCACCTTTTAAATCCTGTTTATTACCAATAACTGCAGATTGAGCGTTAGGTGCTTGCTCTTTAATTAATTCTAAAAAATATTTACTTTTTTCAATATTTTCTAATGAAGAGTCAGTGATTAAAAGAACCGCATCACTCCCCTTGATAAAATTATTCCATAAATAACTAAACTGTTCTTGGCCAGCAAAATCCCAAAGATGAAAATGTAATTTTCCAATTTTAATAGTTGCAATATCTCCCGTAATGGTTGGTATATGTTGCATTGGAATTTCATCAGCTTTGATTAATTTAGTAATTGTAGTTTTCCCAACTCCAGAAAATCCAACAAGAGATATTTTAGGTCTTAGGTTCCTATGGATTGAATCTATAGTTGGATCAAAAACTTCAAAAGTCTTTGCATCAAAATGGTGCTGCAAAATATCTTCAAATAAACTTAAGAATTCACTTTTACACTTTTCTAACTCTTTTTTGATATTCTCAAATTTATCAGTCAGACTTGTTACAAATAAAAATATTAGATTATTTTGTTTGCTTGTAATATAAGATACTCTAAATTTATAGTAATCATGAAAATCCATCTTAGACTCTGATCTAATTAGGGCTTCATTATTGATATCTTCGACTAAAAGATCTATTATTTCTTGCTTTAGCGCTTTTCCAAAATGTCTATAATATAGAATTTCATTGCTTCTGTAAACATATACTTGCCTTAAAATAATCGCTCACCATGATTTATATCATTATACCTATTAACACTTAGCTTGAAATGTGCTTTACTAAATCTTTTATTATTGAGTACTTATTTTTCTTAATTTTTTCACTTTGTAAAGTATCTTCAATTTTTAAGACTTCCTTTGAAAAATCAAAGACAGAGAAACTTTTTACTTCTTCTTCTGCTATGCTCACATTTAATTTCTTTAAAAACACACTAATACTTGGCATAAACTTTGCTAAATTTACATCTAAATCTAATTTTGATATAAGTATCAATTCTTTACTAAAAGTGAATAAGTAATTATATTTTTCGGATTCTAACGCAAAAGAGGTTATCTTATTTAAATTTAACTCGTTTGCAATATCTTTTGAATTTGAAATCAACGATAGTATTCCTTGGGGAATAACTTTCCCTTTAGCAAACTCCTTTATTACTGAACCTAAAATGATTCCATATTTATTTGCTATAGCACATTCAGCTTTTAGGTCAGATTTTAATTGAGAGACAATCTCTTCGTATTTTACTTTACTCATAATTAAGGGATAATTTCTTTACATACATAATGAAAATATATTTATTTATATTTGTTTAGTTATTAGATTCTTTAGATATCAAAAATATTAACGATTTTACTCTTTATATTGATTTGAAAACTTACAAAACACGTTTTTTGGAAAAAGAATCCGATATTACAATCATATCTGACTCAAAGAAGGCTATTTTAAGTGCAAAAAAGAGCTTTTTTTACCACCGACGTAATTTAGAAAAGTATACAGCAAAAGATAAGCACTTTCTAGATTCTTTTACTCCTATTAAAGTAAAAACAGATTTAAAAATCATTAATATTATGGCTAAAGTCGCAGATATGTGCGATGTAGGACCTATGGCTGCTGTAGCTGGAGCATTAGCAGACTTGATGCTTGATACAATGAAAATCGGTGCTAATGATGAAATGTCTGATTTTATACCACCTAAAATTGCCCTAGTTGAAAACGGAGGAGAAATTGCAATTGACTCCAAAAAATCAATAACTATTGGGCTATATGCGGGAGATAATGAATTGAATCTCAATTTAGGGTTTTTAATAAAAGAAAATGATTGTCCTCTGGGGATTGGTACAAGTTCCGCAACAATTGGACATGCAATTAGTTTAGGGCAAGCGGATGCTGTGACAATATTTGCGCAAAATGCAGCATTAGCAGACGCAGCAGCTACAAAAATTTGCAATTTAGTTAAAGGACGTGACATTGAAAAATCTATAAAAAAAGGACTAGATGCTGTAGATGATGTTGACGGGCTCATTGGAGCATTTATATCTAGAGAAAATAAAGTAGGTCAAACTGGCAAAATCCCTCAAATGGTAAAGATAGAGGGAGATAAAAATAAAATTTTAAATGAGAAACAGGATTTTAAATTTCCAGGTGATTATGAGATATTTAAATAACCCAATATAGAGGAATTTCTAATCCATCTTCAGTTTTTGATGAACAAATTTTATTTAAATAACTCAGATTATAATATTCTTCTGTTTCTTCTGGTGTTAACCGCCCAAACAATTCAAAACCTTTATCTATTATATAATCATTTTCAAAAATTATGTATACATCAGATTTATAATCCTCTTTAAATTGTCTTAAAAGATTTACCCCACTTTCATTAATATGATTATCCGGTGGAAATAAATCGATTTGAGTGGCTATGATATATATACTCTGATTGTATAATAGAGCTTTATCTTTGTCATCAAATGGAAAATTATAATATTCAATTACATAGCCCCAACCAAATTCAGAAAAAATAACATTTTCATTAGAGGTATTATTTGAATACCACTGTAGAGTGTTTACCTCCCTTCTTTTCGTATTGAATATCTCAATACTTATAGATTCATAAAAATAAGTTGTAAATAATGAAAATGTAATAATTATAAAAATAATAAGTTTAACGCGGAGAAATTGTATTGAATTCAACTTTATGAGCTTATAAATATATGAAATAAATCCAATAACGATTATAGGAGCAATTAGATATAATATTCTTTCCCATACCATTATTTTGATCAAAAATATGTTAAGTACAAAACCTACTGCTAATAAAAAAACAAAAAATATGCCCCAAATAAACATAACTTTACCTTTTGGCTTCTTTTGAAATATAATTAAACCCCAGAATGCAAAAATACTAAATAACAGAATTTCAGAAACGTTTAATACACTAATGGTTTCAAATTTAAACAAAAAAAGATTGACTATTAACGTAACAATTGTAATTAGAATTATTGTGCAAAAAATAAAGGGAATTATAATTTTATCTTCAATTCTCTTATAAATTGTATTTGTCGTCCCAAATATTGCTGATTTATATCTTCCTTTTGTAAAATTAATCGATTTTAGGATCTTCCAAAAAACGAATGCTCCTGCTATGATTCCAGCTATACCAATCGCTATAAAAAAATACCATGGAAGATTAGTTGGAATAAAAAAGCTCATATAATCTCTACCAATTCCTAAAGAATTCAAAATTAATAAAAACACAAATAATCCAATAACAAATATTAAATCAATACCTCGTCGAGGATCTTTTAAGAAATATATTAAGTATAACCAAATGAATGAAAATAAAAAAATTGTAGCGGTTATCACGTGAGTAAGAAATGTACCTATAAAGATTAGTGAAACTAAGATATAAGTGAAATAAATATCTTTAAAGATAACCTTTTTCTCTGGACGCTCTAATTGAATTAAATTTTGTATTCTTACGTATAACAAGAAAAATACCATTAAACACATAATTAAAGTCAAACCAGAAGGCCAATACTGTATCATCATTATTGAAAATCCTAATGAGGAGAACCCTAAGATAAAAACACTAAAAAATGCTAAATTTTGATTTTTAAAAATCCTCTTGGTGATATTATAAAAAATTAAACTTGATATGAAGAAAGTAAAAAATAAGAAATATCGTGGAATTAGAATATGATCTATACCAGAAAAAAAAGTAATAACTGCTTCAATTATGTATAAACCCATCCCACCTTTATAATTGTGAAGTGGAAGATAATTATATTCTGTAATTATCTTGCTATTAAAAATATGTTTCCATGGATCTGTACCTGCAAAATAACTTACTCTTACAACATTTAAAATACAGATCAAAGATATAAAAATAAGTAGTAAAAATCCACTCAATGGAACCAGATTTTTAATCTTACTAATTAACGAAAAATTTTTACTCTTTTTATTATATTTATTGAGAGAATTTTCAGGTTTAAAAAAAATAAATACTCGAGTTTTAAATTCGCCATATGCTACATATGAAATTATTGTAAAATAGCATAATAATAAAGCAAAAAAGAAAAAAAAGCCTGTAAGAGGGATTCTAAGAATATGACCAATATAACCTGTAAGAATATAGAAAACCAAATTCATAACTACTGTTAAACTAAGTTTCTCTAAAAAATTGAAATCCTTTTTTTTAAATATTACAAAAAAAATAGGATATGAGGGTAAAAATAAATAAATAAAAATTGTACTTAAAAAAGTGAACGGTTGAAAAAAGACTGATGAAAATCCTAATAAATATATTAAAACAATTAGAATAGAAGCAATAGATAATAGAAAGAAGACTAGATTAATTCTATCTTTTATATAAAAAAAGATTCTGTAGAAGTTATTTTTAATATTCTTCATATCTTAACATTTTCATAAATTATATATCTATTTCAAAGTAGTAAGTTGCCAATCATAAGTCTTTCTTAAACCCTCGTCTATATTAACTTTAGGTTCAAATTGTAGCATTTTTTTTGCCTTTTCAATATTAGAATGTGTAACTTTTACATCTCCTTTCTGCTTTTCAAGATATCGAACATTCTTAGGTTTTTTTGCGATTTCATAGGTTTTGTCGATTAATTGATTTAAAGTAACTGGATTAGAGCATCCTAAATTAAAAATTTCACCTGAAGACTTACTTTTTTCTGCAGCTTGAATTAACCCATCAATAATATCTGATATGTATGTAAAATCTCTAATCTGCTCTCCATCACCAAATATATTTAGTGTTTTATCGTGCATAACGTTATTTATAAAGATTCTAATTGCCATATCAGGTCTACCTCTTGGACCATAAACTGTATAAAACCGAAGAGAAGTTACTGGCAATTGAAACTCTCGAAAATAATAATCTGCATAAAGTTCACAAGATAATTTAGATACGGCATAAGGAGAAATTGGACTTTTAGGGTGATCTTCATCAACAGGAGTATATACAGGATTTCCATATACTGAAGAAGATGATGCAAATACAACTTTCTTGACACCCTTCTTTAATGCGTTTTCAAATATATTAACTGTACTAATAATATTGTTATTTGTAACCTCTCCTGCATTCTTAATAGAATAACGAACTCCTGGTATGGCTGCTAAATGAAAAATAATGTCTATATCATAATCGATACTCATGAGTATTGAATTATCCACTAAGTTTCCTTTTATTAATTCGAAGTCTTTTTTAATTTCATAATTTTTTGTTATATCTGAAAAAATAGTATCATTTTCAGAATATGGGCTACTAAAATTATCTACAATCAAAACATAATTATCGTTTTCAATTAATTTTTCAAATAAATGAGACCCTATGAAACCGACTCCACCAGTAATTAAAATGTTCTTATTCTTTATCATTGAGATCTGAATACTTTTATTAAATTAGTTAAAAATTATATTAATTAAAAGTTTATTCTCAAATGTTCTATACTTCAGATTTTAAGGTATAATAAAAGAAAAAGTCAAAACCATCAAGATATTTTGAATTTCTCAGTTAATATTTAAATCTACGTTGTATTCTTTACGATACCATTTGAAGTAATCTCTAAGACCTTCCTCTTGATTAAATTTTGCTTCAAAACCAATTAACTGTTTAGCTTTTGACATATCTCCATAAC
>CAZVNH010000001.1:5790-56687 GCA_964628575.1 uncultured Thermoplasmatales archaeon
ATAACTATGCAATATGTCACCCGGTCTTGGATCAGAATAGTTAATTTTGAGATTTTCTTTATTTGTTAGCTTCAACATTAATTTAGCAAGTTCAGTTAGTGTAATTGGAGATCCGCAAGCTATATTCAAAATTTCACCACCAATATTATGTTCTGCCGCCAATAAATTTGCCTGAACAACATCTTTAATATAAGTAAAGTCTCTTATATTTTCTCCATCTCCAAATATGGTTAAATCTTCATTCCTAATAATTTTACCCATCCATATTGCAATTACTCCACTATAAGGGGAATCTCTTTGCCTTGGACCATATATATTAAAATATCTTAAACAGCATGCATTTAATCCATAAACATGATGATATGATTGGATATAAGCTTCACAAGCTAGCTTTGTAACCCCATAAGGTGATAAGGGGATTCTTCGCATATCTTCTCGTTTAGGTAAAGTAGGAGTATCACCATACACAGAAGCACTTGAAGCAAATATTATCTTTTCAATATCTTTTTTTCTAGCCGCGTTTAATATGTTTAAAATACCGTTCACATTAAAGTCATTACATGAAGATGGCATTTTAACGGATTGTGGGACACTAACAAAGGAAGCTTCATGATATATTGTATCAATATCTTTGAATGTATCTAAAAGAAAGTTTAGATCTCTTACATCTCCTTTTTGAAAATCAAAATTTTTGTTCTTAAAAGCAGCCTCTAAATTATCCAACCTCCCACTAAAAAGATTATCAATCCCTATTACTTCAGCTCCTAATTCAAGAAGTTTATCTGTTAAGTTACTGCCAATAAAACCAGCAGCACCAGTAACAACAATTCTTTTACCTTTAACGGACATATTTATACTATTATTCTTTTGATTTTAAATTTTACTCCGTTCTTTCTTTACTTTGGAGTGAGTTCATAAGATCCTTATTAAAATAATCCATTAACATTTCCCATCGAAACTTGTTATAGATTTTTTTATAACCATTTTCTCCTAAACTCCTTCTTAACTTCTTGTCTTCAATTAATTTTATAATCTTATTGCTTAATTCATTTGTTGTATAGTTATTACTCAATAATAATCCAACATCATTATCCTTGATTAGATCTGTTGAACAAGCTGTTGTTATATATGTTTTTTTACACGCCATATATTCCAAGCATTTTACTGGAATTACATATCTAAGGTAATTTTTATAGATTAGTAACCCAATCCCGATATCACAATTATTCATGTAATATGGTATTTCACCGTGAGGTTTAATACCTAAAAGATGGACCTGTTCTTTTAAATTATGATTATTAACAAAATTCAATATTTTCTTTTTTGATGGGCCGTCTCCGATGATTAAAACTTTAGTATCTTTATGTGATTCTAAAATCTGAGGTAAAGCTTTAATTAAATTATGCAATGCATAATTCTCTGATAATAAACCCACATATAAAAGTATATTTTCACACCCATACTTGTCTTTTAAATCTTCTTGATTTTTGAAAGGGAAGAAATCTTTTGTATCTATACCGTTTGGATGTATCTTAAAATTTACATTTCTTAATTTCTTCAATTTTGAAAGGTATTCTTTCATTTCTGATGTGTTAACATAAAAAATATTTGAACTCTGAATTGATTTAAAAACACGTGTAAAGCTTAATTTATATATAAGGTTAATAGGAAAAGAATACATTTCTGAATTAAGAAAAATATCTTGAGATCTTATGATATGAGGAATCTTTAGAATTTTAGAAAGATATCCCCCAACCACGCTTGCAAAATGATAGGCATGATACTGAGATAGAATTATATCTGGTGAAAATGACTTTCTCATCTTTAATAGATATTTAGCTAAGTTTTCAAAATGTGAAATTATTATATTAAAAGGATTTTTAACTGCTGGATTAGAATAATGTACTTTGACATTAGGGATAAAATATTTTTGTATGTCCCCCATGTATACATTTTTTCCATGATCTCCTTGGCAAATGACTCTTACTTCATGACCATATTTAGAGAGATATTCAACTATTTTATGAGTATTAAATGATCCCGCTCCGACATGTGGTGGATAGTAATGTACAAAATATACTATTTTCATAGGCTTATTGATTAATTTTTGAGTGATTAATTTAATCACCTTAGATTTAATTCTTAAATTTTTAATACAATTTAGCTTTTACTTCACGAACATATGGATTTTTAATTCATTTTAAAAATTAAAATAGTTAATGTTATCAGTTTTCAAGTATTTTAGTTAAACTGTGATGAAAAGGAGATTAAAATCTGTTTTATACATGGGAGCTTATGAGGAGTATTATGCTCGAAATAATATCTTTATAAAAGGGTTACAGTCAAATCATATTAAAGTATTTCAATACAATATCAATACTAATAATCTAAAAAAAAATGTGTTTTCATTTCTAAAAAATTTCAAAACTCTTTATTCAAAAGATGTAGATTTAATTCTACTTCACACACAAGTACCAATCCAGTTTTTATTAGCAAAGATTTTGGCATATCTAAAAAGAGTACCATTAATACATGATAAATTTATTTCTAAACTTCAAACTGTTTATTATGATCGCAATTTGCATGGACGTACTAAGTTACTACCAAAAATTTTATGGTATTTCATTCTTTATTCTATAGATTTAATAGAATGTAAGTTATCAGACTATATTTTATTGGATACTAATACTCACATTAAATATTTTTATGAAAAATTTAAATCACCATTAAAAAAGTATAGACGATTTCTAATTGGAGCACAAGATGATATTTTTTATCCATTAAACAATGAAATTAAGAAGAACAAACAATTTATAATAGGATTTTGGGGAACTTTTATTCCATTACAAGGAATTCAATATATTTTGGAAGCAGCAAAGATTCTTGAAAAAGAAACAGACATAAAATTTGTTTTTATAGGAGATGGACAAGAATTTCCCGAGAGTTTAGCCTTAGCAAAAAGACTAAATCTCAAAAATATAGAATTTAAAGGAAAAATACCCTTGAATCAGCTCCCAGAATATATCTGCCAATTCGATATTGGTCTAGGGATTTTTGGGGATACAGATAAAACAATCCAAGTTATTCCAAATAAAGTATTTGAAGGACTCGCTATGGATTTACCTATGATTTCATGTGATAGTCCCGCTGTTCGAGAATTATTTACTCCTGATGAAAATATTATCTTGTGTGAAAGAGCCAATTCAAATTCCTTAGCTGATAGTATTTTAAAGTTGAAAAAAGATAAAGAATTGAGAATAAAGGTGAAAAATAATGCAAATAGACTTTTTCATGAGTATTGTTCGACTGAAGCAATAAGTAGGACTTTAGTGAATTATTTGAATAATATTATAAAAAGGAAGTAAAATCTATTTTAATAATCCTTTTTCTTTTAATTGCTTTATAGCAGTAGCTGACTTATCCAAAGCTATATCTTTTTGTGTTTTTACCCACTCAACCAACTCTTTCATACCAACTTCGAATGTATACTGAGGTTTGAATCCAAGATTTGAGGAAATTTTGGAAATATCAGAAAAACAATGTCGTATATCACCAGGTCGAAATTGATTAGTAAATATTGGTGTAATATTAGGATTTATAAGTTTAGCAAGAATCTCAGCTATCTCCTTTATGGATATTGGATTAGCTGTCCCCACATTAAAGACTTCATTTCTTGCTTGTTCTTTTTCCATCGATAATAGAAACGCCTGACATATATCTTTAACATGAATAAAATCTCTTGATTGGTTACCATCTTCATAAATGGTTGGAGCATTATTAGATAATAGACTACTAGAAAAAATAGCACAAACACCAGTATAAGGATTTGATAATGCTTGACGACTCCCATAAACATTAAATAGTCTTAGGGCTGTAGTGTCAATCCCATAAGTTTCACCAATTAATAAAGACATCTTTTCTTGTTCTTTTTTAGTTAATGCATAAATTGAAGTACAATCTTGGGGTTTTTCTTCGTTCGTTGGTATTGGTACAGCTTTTTTGCCGCAAATAGGACAATTTAATTCCCAAACTCCTTTTTCTAATTGTGCAGTATTTCTTAATTTTGGAGAAATTTCACCACAACTCGAACATTTATAAGCTCCCTCTCCGTACGTTGACATCGAAGAAGCGACTATTAATTTTTTTATATCGTGGGCGTTATTAACCAAAATATCCAAAAATCGAGCAGTTCCTAATACATTAACATCAACATACTTATCAATTTGGTACATTGATTGGGCAACACCTACCATGGCAGCTAAATGAAAAACAACCTCAACATCATTTAAAATCTCTACAAGAGCTTCTTTATTTCTAATATCATTTTTAATGAATTTAATATCCTCTGATAAATAATTTGGTTGTTTTGTAATATTGCCATGGACTTGAGGTTCTAATGAGTCATATACAATAACTTCATGTCCTAAAGCAACAAGATCATCAACTAAATGGCTTCCAATGAATCCTGCTCCTCCAATTACTAAAATCTTTCTTGTCATTATACTTCGGGCAAATTTTTAATTTAATCTATACCGCTTTTAGATAAATTATATTTATTTATTAATTATACTTCTTATATCTCTTTTAATGAATTTAATTAGCAATCAATTAAAAATTATTTGAAACAATCCAGATTACTATTTTATTTAATTCATAAGATGTAATATTCGACTTGTAGTTGAAGAGCTATTGATTATTAAGCATTAATTGAAGTTGAAGGCTTTTTTTTGGCAAAAAAACCTTTAAACATATCAAAAAGAATTTTTAATATTGATTTTACTGTTTTTATTGAAGTAACGTTTAGACTAATTAGAAATATAAAATATAATAATATAGAAATTATCGCACCAATCCAGTCGATATTAATAAAGAAATAGACTATTTCATAACATAAAATGGATGTAATTGAGGCAAATATTATTTTAAAAAGAACTTTTTCTTTTTTGGAAAGAATTTTCTTTCTATTACAAAAAGTGAAATATATTATGAAAATAATTAAGGTTGATATCAAAAATCCATATCCCGCAAATAGTAAATTTGAAGTTTGAATGGATAAAATTAAAAAGACTGTATTGGACACTCCAGCAATAATTTCTGCGAGTAAATTTATCTTTGTTTTATTATTAGCCATTGGGAATTTAGATAAAAATTGATTTAGGCAATAAAAGATTCCCGCAATTATGACTATTTTAAATAAGACAATAAAAATTAAGTTAGAGTAATTACGATAAAGTAAATTAATCAAAAAGGGGGAAAATATATAAATTAAAATTAAAGATGTAATTTCTAAAATGGAAATTAATTGTAGAATAAAATTAGAGATTTTTTTGATTTGATCCATATTATTATCTACAAAAAGCTCTGAAATATATGAATAGGCCATATTGCTTATGGGAATTCCAATTAAACCTACAAAAATAATAATCAAATTTGTTGACAAATGATAATAAACAGCGTAAATTTGATTAACAGAACTTAAAAGCACTGTTCCTGCCCTAAAATTCAAGAAATAAAACACATTCATCAATAAAAGAGGATAACTAAAAATCATGATTTTTTTTCCTATTCCTTTATCCGAATGCTCTATATTCTGTGGAAATTGAATTTGAGACTTAAATTTAAAATAAAAGTAGAATCCAAAACTCAAACCACCTAAATACATAAAGATATATAAGATAATTGCCGTAAATGAATTTAGAATATTAAGGAATCTCAAAATTAGTAAAATTATTATGAATATGAGACTAATCGATAAGTTCATCATACCTATAACTTTTGATTTCTTCAATCCATAAAAAGCACTCTCAAGGATTTTAAAGGAAACGACAGCAATTACACCAATGATTATCATTAAATAAAATGAAATATTGGAGAATTGTGAAACTGTAAAATTGAATCCCAATAGTACTACTATTGAAAATATAAAGAAGATTACAAAAAAATTACTTAACAAAATTATGAGTATTTTCTTATTAAATGAATGAATTTTATCATGACCAATTTCTTGATAAAATTTTGGTAAAACTGCTGGAGTTATAAGCATAAATGCTAGAAATGCACTTATATAACCTATGTAAATAGTATAATTTGATGCACTTATTACATCTAACCAATTATAAAGCAATATATCTTTAGCTAAGAACAGAATAAAAAATGAAAAATAATTAAATCCACTAGTTATTGAAATATTTATTACCATATTGGTCGATAATTCATCAAAAGAGAGGTCTTCTTTCTCTAGTTCTTTCAATAATACTACCTTTGTGTAAAAATTAAGAAGAATTTAATAAGTATAACAATAAGAAACTTAAAAGCTATTAATAGTTTTTACCTTTTTAATCTTGAATAAATCCTAACAACTTTATTGCTTGTCAGATCGCGATAAATAAAAGGCACTTTGACCATTAGTTTCATTTCCATATTCAAAGTTATCAATTTTAAAATTGAAATTCTTTAATATTGATTCAAAGTATTTTTTATTATATCGAACACAATGAAGTGGTCCACTCCACGTCATCTTATAATTTTTTGGATTAATTGTTATATTGGGTACATTTTCTTCAACGAAAGCAGTAAGAAATATTTTTCCTGACGGTTCTAATAATCGTCTAAATTCTTTTAAATAGAGTTTAATATCCTCTATTGTCATATGTGAAAACACAGAATAAAGATATATTATATCAAATTCTCTCTCATTGAAGGGTAGGGAAAATTTATTATCTATTGACACTCCTTTAGGATTATATCTCTGATTTTCTATGTCAATATGTTCAAATTGAAAAGTTGGATGCCAACGATTTATGAAGTGTTGACACCATTCAATTGCTCTTACACTAACATCAATTCCATAATACTTATTTATATCCCCAATTTGATTTAATATTCCAATCGGTAAACGACCCACACCACAACCAACATCTAAAATACGACTACTTTTATCTAAATCGAAATGATTTATTAAGCGTTTAGCTTCTAAACATGCGGATGAAAAGAAATAATCATTATCATTAAAATTAGTTCCACAAAAACGTAGATGTTTTGCTGGAAGGATTGTATTATTATGTTTTACATAATTTATGGGAGATTGGGCTGTAATCTTATGTATAATATTTCTAATGTATTTGGGAATGAATTTATAAACTTTAAAATTAAATTTGTTCATAATACTATTCGCTATATACCTCTTTTTTTCTTAAAAATTTACTTTACAATCCAACGCATGTTTTTTTTATTATATTTAATTAGGTATCCATTTTATAATATAATTTTCTAAATACTGCTGATAATCCAAAAAGAATGATTTCAAAAATTAATTTTAGAAAGTGTTAATGTAAAAAATTAGATTAGCATAATTGTGGAAGAAATGCCAATAATTTAATTGCTTTTACTTTTTAAACAGAATCCTTTTGATCTTCTTAAAAAAATATAAAATAATACATAAAAAAAGCATTAATATTAATTTTCTTAAGATAATATATGAAGATCCAAATTCCCGTGATGCTAAATTGATCGGAACCTCTTCAATTTTATAACGGCGTAAAACGGCTTGTAAAATTAATTCCGTTGTAAACGCATACCCTTTAAATCTAATATTCTCAAAGATATTTCTAGTTCTTTTATGAAGTGCCCTAAAACCACTTTGATTATTTTTAATTTTTTGACCAAAAAGAAGTATTATTATTACTTCCATTAATGCTTCTCCAAGTCGAGTTGCTACAGGCAATTTATAGTTGAAAGTACCTTTATATCTAGATCCTATTGCAATATCCGCATCTCCTTGAATTATAGGTTTAACCAAATTGAATATATCTTCTGCTCTATGTTGTCCATCTGAGTCCATTGTGATGATAATTTCCCCTTGACTATGTCGAATTCCTGTAAGAAGAGCTTTTCCGTATCCCTGATTAATTTTATGTTCAATAATGTGAATATCTCCATCTCGTCTAACTTTTTTTATTTCATTAAGACTCATGTCTGTTGAATGGTCATCAACTACAATAACTTCAATCGATTCATTTTTAGGGAGATTTTCCAATACAGTTTTAATTGTGTTTTCTTCATTATAAACAGGGAGTATAATAGAAATAAGCTTGTCGCTATTGGTGCGCTTATTTTTGTTAAGATACTCATAAAGTAATTTAAAATTATTTAATTTTCTCGAATTCTTCTTACTTCGGCCTTCCAATAAAGTACTTGATTTAACGTTTAAGGATGGAGTTGTCAAAATATTTGCTGTGTTTTAGAAGTTATTATTTTCAATATTTTGATATTAATATTAAATTGGTTGTATTTAATTTTAATTTTTCTGAGAAATAGATACCTAATAAATGAAAAAAAATTAAGCTTTTCCTTTCAAAATCTCATATTTGATTAAACTACCACAGAAATAAATTCAAAAACCCAAAGTATTAATTTTATTATTCTAAATCTGAAATTAGGTGTAGAAAATTTGGTGATATAATTATTAACATCGTATTTGTGGCTCCATTTTTTAATGAAAAACCAAATAGAAAATCAAGTTTAATTTTATTAGTTAATGAGTTATCAAAATATGCAAATATAATTATTATATCATCAAAAGTAGAAGGTACAAAGAGTAAAGAAACAATAAACCCTAATTTGCGAATTTATAGGTTTAAACCTACAATATATTTACCAAAATTACCATATACTCTGGATTTTATATTAATTAAAAGAATCCTTAAAATTTGTAAAAAAGAAAAATGTGATATAATAATCGGATATAGCCTTCAATTTTTATCATGTTTTTCAGCAGTTATTGCAGCTAAATTGAGCAGAATCCCTTTTATTTGCCGAATAGTTGGAGCAAGTAATACTACCAATAAGAATGGAATTGAAATCCTCTCAAAAATATACGATAAATCATTTGCTAGAATTACTCTAAAACTATCTGATAAAATTTTTGTACAGACAAAAAGCTTAATATCGAGACCTATAGAATTAGGAGCACCAATATCAAAGATATCTATTGTAGAGGATGGAATAGACTTCTCCAGATTTTCTGGAATTGAAGATGAAGATTCACTTAGGAAAAAATTAAAGATAGACAAATCGAATATTATTATTACATTTATTAGCAGAATTTTTGAACTAAAAGGAATTGAGGATTTGATTGTTGTTGCAAAGCAGATACTAAAAGAACATCAAAATGTGAATTTTTTAATTGCTGGAAGAGGATCCCTAGAAAAAAAACTTGAACATGAAGCTAGGATAACAAAAAACCTTTTATACCTAGGATATCGAAAGGATGTTCCAAATCTGCTTGCTATTAGTGACATATATGTATTACCTTCCTATAGTGAAGGTTTGTCTCCAGCAATACTTGAAGCCATGGCAAGTGGGTTACCAGTAGTTACTACGAATGTAGGGTCCAATCCGGATATCAATATAAACGGAAACCATGGAAATTTAATTAATCCAGGAGATCAAATTAATCTTAAAAAAAACATTATTAATTTTATTCAAGATGAGACTTTAAGAAAGAAAATAGGTACCATTAATAAAAAAAACATCCAAATGAACTTTGATTTGAAGAAAACTGCTTTGAAATTTTTAGGAGAAATTAAAAAACTTTCTTTCGCTTAGGAGAACTTATTATATAATTGCTTTAAATTATGAATTATGAATGCCCGGAACATTATTTTAGGAATTGATGGAATACCTTTTGAGTTAATGGATTCTTTATCAGATAAAGGAGTTATGCCAAATTTTAAAGAACTTAAGAGTAATTTTTATTTTAAAGAGATGAAATCATCAATTCCACATATCTCTTCTGTCTCTTGGAGCTCAATTATAACTGGAAAAAATCCTGGAGAGCATGGAATTTTTGGATTTAGTGAATTAATAGAAGGAACTTACAGTCTTAGTTATCCAAATTTTAATGCTTTGAAATGTAAACCCTTTTGGCATCAACAGAATGAGAATAAACACGTGATTATAAACGTACCAGCAACCTATCCCGCAAAGATTCTTAACGGGGTTCATATAGCAGGATTTGTGGCCTTAGATTTAGAAAAAGCTGTATACCCTAAAACTTGTATTCCTAGTTTGAAACAGTTAAACTATGTAATTGATATAGATTCAAGTTTAGCCCATAAACAATCTAAAGATATTTTATTTGATGAACTTATGAAAGTTTTAGATATTAGGAAAAATACCTATCAGTTTTTTTGGAATAAATTAAATTGGCTTAATTTTATGGTCGTGATTACAAGTTCTGACAGATTTGGACATTTCTTATGGAACACATATGCAAATTCGGATAATAAATGGCATTCAAGAGCTGTACAATTCTTTCAAAAAATTGATGACTTCATTGGTGATATTAAGGATAAATTAAAAGAAAATGATAATTTTATTATATTATCTGATCATGGAATGGAAGAAATAAAACAAAACATGAATTTAAATACATACCTAGAACATGAAGGTTTTCTTAAACTTTCAGATAAATACAAGAATTATAATCGTATCGCAAAAGGCACAAAAGCGTTTGTATTAGACCCCGGACGCATATATCTCAACAAAGAAGGTAAGTATCCCAATGGTTCTGTATTTAAATCCGAAGAAAAAGAAATAATTGCAGATCTAAAAAATATCCTTTATGATTTAAAATATCAAAACCAAAAGGTAATTAGAAAAGTCCATGAAAAGAATGAAATATATAATGGGGTTAATATTGATAAAGCACCTGATTTAGTTGTTTTAGAAAATTCTGGATTCCGTCCAAAAGGATCAATTGGAAAAGAATCTATCTTCGAAGAGGATAATTTATCAGGAATGCACAATGATAGCGCTTTTCTTTTCATTAATAAAAAAATTAATATACAAAAACCGAACGTTCAAGATGTTATAGGTTTTTTAGGAGGAAATTAAGAATGGATAAAATGCATAATTCTGATAAAACTTGTTGGAATTGCCCCGCAGCTAAATTAATGGGTAATGTTGACTTTAGAGCTTGTGGTCAAGCACGTGAGTTTAAAGCTGGCTTGGATGAAGAGGAAGAGATCGTTATTGAATGTCGAAGACGTCCTGAACTTGGGTATTTTGAACCTAATATCACATTTGAACAATGTCCAGAATGGATCGCTTCTGAATACGGGTATATACTAAAAAATATGAGAGTAATGATCTTAGGTATTGATGGATATTTAGGTTGGACATTAGCTTTAAAATTAGGGAAATTAGGGTTTCAAATTAGCGGACTTGATAACTACACTCGCCGTGATTGTGTAATGGAAAAAGGAGCTCATACAATTATTCCTATTGAGAGAATGACACAAAGATTAAAAATTGCTCGTGACATTTTGGGAATAAATATTAATTTCCGCAAAATAGATCTTCTTGATGCATCAAAAGTCAGAGAGTTTTTAGAAGAAGTTAAACCTGAAGCTATAGTTCATTATGGTGAAATTCCGAGTGCTCCGTACAGTATGGCTGACTCTGAACATGCTGTTAGAGTACAAGAAAATAATGTAATAGGAACTCTGAAACTATTATGGATAATAAAAGATGTCGTTCCTGAAACCTGTCTAATTAAATTGGGGACGATGGGAGAGTATGGATCTCCATTAACTGGGCGACCACTTTTCGAAGGCTTATTCCCTGCAGATGCTATAATCAAATGGGATGAACGCGAATGGAGTCTAGGAGGAGAAACAACGCCTAGAGATCCAGTTAGTTTTTATCATGCAAGTAAGGTTCAAGACACTTTCAATGTTTTAGAAGCTTGTAAATATTGGTGGTTACGTTCTTATGATATTATGCAAGGTGTAATTTATGGTGTCTATACTGAAGAATTGGCTGTAGATAAGAAGTTAAGGACAAGATATGATATTGATGAATGGTTTGGTACGGTTATTAATAGATTTGTAGCGCAAGCAGTGACAGGAATACCATTAACAATATATGGACAAGGTGAACAAATCAGAGGTTTCATTGCGCTAAATGATGCAATGCAATGTATGATTAGATTAATAGTTTCTCCCCCAGAACCTGGACAATATGATGTAGTTAATCAAGTTTCCGGATTGTACAAAATTAGTGACTTAGCAGAAGCGATTGCTAAGATTGGTAATAAAAAATTTAATTTGAATGTAATGATAAAAAGAATTGAAAACCCAAGAGTAGAAGCCGATAATCATCCACTTGAAGTAGTTTCGAGAAAATTGCCAAGATTTTTTGGATTTACACCACAAATAGATTTAGAAGAAGAAATTGAGAGAATGATTGAGGTGTTACTAGAAGAAGAAATTAAAAAGCGTATTGATTTGAAAAAACATACAATCCTACCAGTCACTACATGGCAAGGAGAAAAACGAGAAATGAAAGAATTAGAAAAGTATGAACCTGGAACAAGAGAATCTAAAGGATATAAACCAATATTTGATACATAATGATGGAAGTTACAGATAAAAATTTTGAACAGGAAATCCTCAATTCAGAAGTTCCTGTATTAATCGAATTTTGGGCATCTTGGTGTGTTCCCTGTAAAGCTATGGAATATTTGTTAAAAGAATTGGATAAACAATATAATGGAAAAATAAAAATAGCTAAACTAAATATTGATAGACAGAGAAAAACTCCGAAAAAATATGATTTGACGGGGGTTCCAACTTTTGCTACTTTTTTAAAAGGAACCTTGAAGGAAATGGTTGTAGGGGCTCAAACAAAAAAGAATTTAATCCTTATGATTGAAAATTTAATAAAATGATGAGCAACCTTTTATCAATTTACTAAAATTCTACTTAGTATTATTTTAAGATGATATACAAAAATGACAATTCTTAGTCTATGTAACCATCATATTTTTATATGTGAAAATAATCTTATAGGATAATCAAAAAAGGCAAAAAGATTTAAAGTATTGTAATAATAAGTAAGATTAGATCATCAAAATTAATTTGACTTATGAGAGCGAACCAGGTGAATGCAGAAGAAAGTATAGAGAAAATGAACAATCTCGAACCAGATATAAGTTCCCTTAAGAGAGAAAAATTTAATAATCCCCTAATCTCAGTAGTAATACCTCTCTATAATGAAGAAAATACAATTAGAAATATAATTGAAAGGATACCTAATCATCGACGGTATGAAATCCTTTTAGTTGACGATGGTTCAACTGATAATAGTTTAAATAATATCCAAGATATCAATAATCGAGATCTTAAGATTATTAAACATAAAAATAATCAAGGATATGGGGCAGCAGTACTATCTGGTCTTAAGAATGCCACTGGTGATATCATTGTTACAATGGATTCAGATGGTCAGCATAATCCTGAAGAAATATCTACTATTATAAAACCAATCCTTAATCAAAAGGCAGATTTAACAGTAGGATCAAGATATTTAGGTAATGCTAATTATAGGGTTCCTCTCTATATACGTACGGGAGAATATTTTATAAGATTATGTTTAAAACTTTTATTTAAGCAAAGAGTTTATAATAACCAAAGTGGATTTCGAGCTTTTAGTTCTTCCAGCTTAAAAATATTTAATAATATTAAACAAACTAAGTTTGGATTTTGTACTGAAACTCTATTTGAAGCAGCTCACAGTAGATTAAAAATTTCTGAAATTCCAGTTAATATGAATATGAGGAAATACGGAAGTACAAACATCAATTTATTGAAAGTCGCAATTTCAATTTCATCATGCATAATAAATTACTTTTTGAAAAGGATCAAACTAACTAAATTTAATACAAACAGAATTTCAACGAATAATCTATTATTGAAGCAAAGTAGTGTGAGTAAGCATCCATATGAAAAAGAATTGGCTCTAAAGGATAATTATATATATCCTAATTTAAAAATTGGACTTATAATTCCTGCATTTAATGAGGAATTAAATATTCGAAAAGTATTATTGAGTATACCAAAGAATCTTTCAAATGAATTAAAAATATTAGTAATTGATGATGGTTCTACAGATAGAACTTATGAAATTGCTAAATCTTTAAATTGTATTGTTTTAAAACATAAACAGAATAAAGGAAATGGAGCTGCAACTATAACAGGTTTAAATTATTGTAGAGAGAATGATTATGAAGTTGCAGTCATATTAGATGCTGATGGTCAACATAATCCAAAACATATTACTGATTTTATTAATCCAATAATTGAAAATAGAGTCGATTTCACAATTGGAAATCGATTTAAATATCCTTACAAGATGAATACAAATAAGAAATTATGCTCAAAATTGATAACTGCCTTTTATTTTGTAATCTTACGGAAAAAAATATCAGACCCTACAAATGGTTATCGTGCATTATCAAGTAAAATATTTAAAAATGTAAATTTCGATTCGAATTATTCAATTACTCAAGAAATGCTATATAAAATAGTTCCTTTTTATAAGTTCAAGCAAATTCCTATTTTAGTTAATGAAAGGAAAAATGGAGAGTCATTTATTAAATTAAATAAATACTTTTTCAAAATGGTTTTAATGCTACTTAAATATTACATATTTCCAAAATTTAGAAAAATAACAAGGAAGATTTTCAATAAAAAGATAAGAAGAATTATTACTTCTTCTGTTTTAAAAACATAAGAATAGCTTTTTCGACAAAATATACCAATCTAAATTTAAATTTATTAAGTATTATTTTTAAAATCTTAGCATTAGTAATGATGACGATTTTACCTATTCAACAATTTTACCTTTAATATTATATTGAAAAAATAGAAAAAAAAAAGGAAAAACACATAATTATCTATTAATTTCGTGAATATATATAGTTAATAAAAATTTATTTAATAATCAAAAAGATAGTTTTTAATAAATAGATTATAAATTTTTTACTATACAATGAGAATTATTAATTATCTAAATAAAAAAATTAATGATAATTTTCCGATTTTAATCCAGATATTTTATTCTCTTTTCAATGTTAAATATTTATTAAAACCAATGGAAGAAAAATTCTCATCTATAGTTGATAAAAATTTTTGGGGACCTGAAGAGTCATTTTCTGGAGCTGGATCAACAATTAGCAAAACAAAAACAATAAGGAAAGAATTACCAATTCTATTAGAAAAATTGGGTGCTAAATCACTGTTAGATGTTCCCTGTGGAGATTTTAATTGGATGAGAAAAGTCGATTTAAAAGTAGATAGATATATTGGAGGAGATATTGTACCTAAGTTAATTCAAGAAAATCGGAAAAAGTATCAAAATCTGCTTAGAAAATTTAAAGTTATAGACATAACTAAAGATAAACTCCCACAGGTTGATATAATATTTTGTAGGGATGGATTAGTTCATTTGTCAAATAAAAAAATCTTCTTAGCATTAAGAAATTTTAAAGATAGTTTATCAAAATATCTTTTAACAACAACTTTCACATCACATCCTAAAAATAGAAACATAATTACTGGAGGGTGGCGACCTTTGAATTTTCAATTAAAACCATTCTATTTTCCAAAACCAATTTCAATTATTAACGAAAAATGTGATCTCGAAGGTGGAAAATATGTGGATAAATGTTTAGGATTATGGAAATTAGAAGATATTAACTAAATTGTCATTTTTCCTAAGAACTTTATAGATTAATGATTTTTTTTGAAATAAATATATCTTGTTAACCCAAAGAAAAATATTAATAAAAAAAGATTTCTTCGACAGTATGATATAACTGACAAAATATTGTAAATTCTTATTTGAAATCAATGGGGATTTACAGGGGGTATATTTTTGAGAAATCTCTTTCATCATTATAAGTTGACTGTCAAAAAAAAAAAAAAAATTGTTAGATAAATCGTTATTTCTTTGTTTTAACAATTTAATACTTTTTGATATAATAATTTAAATTTTTTAATATTTTTTTCCCACATGAATTTCTCAGATAGGATTTCTAATCCATTCTTAGTTATTTTTTTGATTAAAACATCATTTTCCAATAATTTTTTGATTGATTTTACATAGCAAATATCATCTTCTTTTCTGCACAATAATCCATTATGCATATTATTAATCAACTCTCTATTTCCAGGAATATCGCTAGCAATAATGGGTATTTCATATAAAAGAGCCTCCATTAAAACTCCTGCTAACCCTTCTCCATGACTAGGAAAAAGGAAAATGTCTGACTGATTATAAAAATTATAAACATCAAATCTTTTTCCAATAAAAAAAACTTTATTATCAATCAAAAAATCTTTAGCTAGAGAATGAAGTTTTGCTTCTTCAGAGCCAGTACCAACTATTATGAATTTAACATTATCTATTTTTAGTAATTTCGCAATTCTAAGAATAATATCTATACCCTTTCTTTTATTTAGAAGACCAATATAAAGTATAATTTTATCATTCTCGTCAAAATTTAATTCCTTTCTGATATTTATGTCTGAGGCACTCGTATTGAAATTAATACCTGTTGGGGTAATAACTATCTTTTTTAAAGGCAGCTTCGCTTTTTTCGCATATTTTAAAAAAGATTTCCCGTAAATGGTAATATTATTTGCAGAATAATTAATCAAACGCCCCAAAGTTTTATAAAAAATTTTGAAGAGAGGATCAAGTTTATTTGATAACTTAAATGAATATCCTGGAAATGTATCCATCGTAATTATCAATCTTTTTTTTTTAAAAAATAATAATTTAATCAAACATACAAGAATTGTATTTGGATAAAAAGGAGCCCATATATGTATTATATCATTTAATTTAAAGACATTCCATATTTTTTTAAAAAATTTTATATCAGTGGGTATTGGCCATAAGTATCCAGAATTATTGGTTAATACCGGATAAGAAATTAAATTAATATTTGAATAGTTATCATAGTGTCTTGTTTTTTTTCTTTCATTATATCTTTTTTCATGAGGTGTAAAAATGGATATGGCATAATTTTCTAAGCATAATTTATTCGAGATAAGGGCTATAGGTCTTCTAATGTTAATACCCGGATTAACATAACAAATTGATATCTTTTTTGGGAGATATTTGTTTTGGCTTTTCATTTTATTAATGATCTAATTTTAATTATTGATAATTAATAAGGATTTTTGATATCTATTTACAATTAAAATTAATAATTCTTAATTAAATACAAGGTTAAACCATTCTTCAAATATATATAAGCTCCACATTTTCTGCGATAAGTAAAAGTTCTTTTTATTCTGGGTCTTCAATCTATTAATTAATTTCTTAGCATATTTTTTATTATAAATTTGGTGTTTATTACTTTCTAATAAATCAGAAAATCTATCAATTAATAATTCTTTAAACCAATATTCAATTGGGACATTATAACCTCTTTTTCTTCTCTTAATAATAGATTTGGGTAAAAAATTGCTGTAAGTTTTTTTTAAAATATATTTTTCATTCCATAAGTGAAGTTTTAATCTTATGGGAAGGTTTAAAGCAAAATTAACCATTCTATAATCCATATAGGGGACCCTCTCTTCAAGACCGTATGCAGAACTCATTTTATCAGCTTTAAAGAAGAAATCTTCTGGCATTAATGTATTTAGGTCAAAAAACTGCATTTTTTGGAACAAATCTCCCTTATTATTCCAATAGTCATTTATACCTCTTGATTTGATTCTTAAATATTTAAGATCACTTTCCTCGAATACTCTTATTGTTTCAAGATAACCTTGATGTTCAGGCATAGATGAAAAATTTGATAACCTATTAATAATTTCGCTCTTCATATTAATTTTAGGAATAAGTTTTGATAAAAATTTTCCATAATAATAAAATTTATATTTATCATAACCTCCAAAAATTTCATCTGAACCTTCTCCTGCGAGCACAACTTTATTATATTTACTAGCTAACTCTGAGATAAGTAATGTAGGGAAAAATCCAGGATCACCAATCGGTTCATCCATATGATATATCATTTTTTCAATATTTTTTAAAACATCATCAATAGTTATCAATAGCTCATGATGATTTGTATTAAAATAATCAGAGACTATTCTTGCATACTTTAATTCGTTTGAAACATCAAATCCTACTGAGAATGTATTAATATCATTATTAAATTCTGAAGCAATTCCCGTTAAAATACTTGAATCAATTCCGCCAGACAAAAAACAAGCGACAGGTACATCAGCAATCATTCTTAATTTAACTGAATCAAATAACAAATGATATAATTCTTTCTTTGCTATTTTTAAATTAATTTTTCTAGTATTTAGATTCAGAGAATCATTGTATTTATGAATTTTCATTTCTTTCGTTTTTAAATTAAAAAGTAAATAATGATAAGGTTTTAATTTAGAGATCTCTCTGAAAAAGGTTTTCGGTGCTAATGAATACCGAAAAGTTAGATAATCTATAACCGCATCTAAATTTAATTTTAAATCCAAATCATATTGAAGAATTGACTTAATTTCAGATCCAAATATAAAATTTTGATCTTTAAAATAGAAATATAACGGTTTAATACCAAATCTGTCTCTGGATAGAAAAAGTATATTTTTATTAACATCATAAATACAAAAAGCAAATTGACCATTTAAATAGGATAAACAATCAATCCCAAATTCTTCATATAAGTGAATAATCACTTCAGTATCTGTTTCTGTATAGAATTTATGCCCTTCTTTTTCTAAAAAATTTCTATGGTATTTATAATTATAAATTTCTCCATTGAAAATAATCCAAATTGAATTATCTTCATTATGCATTGGTTGTTTTCCTTGAGGAGATAAATCAATTATAGAAAGTCTTGTATGTCCTAACGATAAATTGTCATCTATTAAACTTCCTTTATCATCAGGACCCCTGTGTTTCAAATTAGTTATCATTTTATTAATTAAACTTCGGTCAGACCAATTAAAACCACAAATTCCACACATTTTTATATCGTTTATTATAAGTATCTAATTCTATATTTTTAAAAAAATTAAATTAACACACATTTTATTCCTGTACAATTTCTTTGTTTAATTTTTGAATAATTATATCCCACTTGAATTTTTCTTGAATTTTTTTTAATCCTGCATTCCCTAATTTTGTTCTTAAATGATTATCCTCTATCAACATAGATAATTTTTGAATTAATTCTTTTTGTGTAAAATTACTCCTAATCACAAAACCTGTATCATTATTATTAACTATATCCTTTGAAATTGGAGTAGTTAAAAAACTCTTCTTACAAGCCATATATTCGATACATTTTGTAGGCATGCAGTATTGAACATATTTTGAACGAGAAAATCTACCTATCCCAATATCAGAATTATTAATAAAGAACGGAATGGCATGATTTGGTTTTACACCAATAAAGTGACATTGATTTTGTATATTTTGCATTTTTATATAATTTAAATAGTAATTAATATCAGGACCATGTCCAATTAAGATAAAATGAGTATCTTTATATGATTTTAAAACTTCTGGTAATGTATGTAAAAAGTTATGTAATCCATATTTTTTAATTATAGTTCCAATAAATATTATGATATTTTCACATCCATATTTCTGCTTTAGAGTATCTTGATTTTTATATGGGTAGAACAGATTAGTGTCAACTCCATTATAATTAACCTTAATTTTTTTTTCTCTCAATTTTTTAAATTTTAATAAATGATTTTTCATCTCATTTGTAGTTACAAAAAAACATTTTGATCTATAGATAGATTTGTGAATTGGAGGATAAATTAAATAATTATAAAGTTGGTAGAATAGAGAATCTTCTTCTTGATCAACTATAAAAAGATCATGTGATCTAATTATATGAGGAATTTTCATAATCCTTGATAGATAACCTCCAATAACACTTGCATAATGATGAGGATGAAATTGTGAGAAAATTATATCCGGAATAAATATATTCTTTAATTTGATCAGAAATTTGAACATGTTTTCGAAATGTGAAAAAATAAAACTAAAAGGATATTTAAAAAAGGAACTTGAGTAATGAATATTATAATTATCAAAATCTTGTTTAAATTTACCATTTTTTAACTCAGAAGATCGAGTTAACTCTTTTGGTGATAAAATTAGTAGTTCATGGCCAAAATTACTTAAATATTCTACTATTTTTGATTCAATAACTGAAGCTGCTGATAATGATGGTGGAAAGTAATTTACAATATATAATATTTTCATTTTTTTAGTTTATATCTTTTATTTCTTATTATTGCTTTTTTTTTTATTAAAGTTTATTAGAAATTATCTTCTTTTAATTTATAATTCCCAAATGATTTTACTTATTGAAAAAGACACTATTTTTTGGTTTAAGTAATTATAAGAAAAAGAGTATGAAAAATATTGAAGAAAAGAAAAATTCTTCACTTGTCATATTTCTATAAAAACGTAGAAAATAAGGAAAATAAATATATATATAGTAAAATTCTGTATGATTCTAATTCTTTTTTCTTAGATTTCTATATGTATAGACATTTATATTATGCCATAAATCTAATTAATCCTAGAAAATGCAAATATATTATAGATTTAGGATGCGCTGATGGACCACTTTTACCAAATGTAAATCAATATGGAAAATTTAATATTGGTATTGATCTAAACTTAGATTATTTAGAGTATGCAAGGAATTTGATTAACTATCATGAATTTCCTTTATTAAAAACAGCATTAATTAATGCTGAAGGTAAAAAATTACCGATAAAAAATGAAAGTATAGACACTGTCATATGTCTTGAAGTTTTTGAACACGTGCCTAAGGTTTTAAACTTAATTAATGAAATTAAGCGAATTTTGAAATATGATGGTGAATTAATATACTCCTTGCCGATCGAAATTGGATTTTCCTTATTATTTAGAGATTTGATAGGTAGAATTTTAAGTTTTCCAAGAGATTCATATAATCTGAGAGAATTAATAAGGAATGGTATTTTGAAGAAACCGAATACTCAAAGAATTTATTATCCCCAAACGCGAATTTATAGTCACAAAAATTTTGATTATAGAATTCTTCAGAATTATATTAAAAATAATTTTAAAATTCTAAAAAAAAATTTTTCTCCACTCCCCTTTCTGAAAACTTTAAACCCACATTTAATATGTAAAGTACAAAAAAAAAGACCAAATTAAATTTATTATTTACTTTCTTAATTATAATAGAATAAATTAATAATCCTCTTTTTAAAAAATTATTATTAAAATTAGAGATATTCTTAAAATGATTGGAAAAAATTCTTTAGAACAAAAAATCTGCATTATAATGGGAACTCGCCCTGAAATTATAAAGTTTGCCCCTCTAATCAGGGAATTTGAATGCGAAGGATTTGATTTTGATGTCATTTTTACTGGTCAACATTATGATTATCGATTATCAAAAGTATTTTTTAAAGACTTAAATTTAGAGAATCCCAATTACCATTTAAAAATTGGGAAAGGAAGCCAAGGAATGCAAACAGGTAAAATACTCATTAAGTTAGAAAAAATCTTAAATAATATCAAACCTAATATAGTATTAGTTCAAGGAGATACTAATTCTGCTTTAGCTGGGGCGCTTAATGCAGTAAAATTACAAATAAAACTTGGACATATCGAAGCAGGACTTCGTTCTTATGATTATCGTATGCCAGAAGAGCATAATAGACGAATAATAGATCATATTTCAGATTTATTGTTTGCTCCTACGGATAATTCTGTGGAAATTCTAAAAAGCGAGAATGTACGAGGAAAAATATACAATACTGGAAATACCGTAATTGATGCGTGTATTCAGCATTTAAAATTAGTTGAGGAAAAATCGAATATAATGTCAAATATTCCCTTTAATAATTTTATATTGGTAACCTCACACAGAGCAGAAAATGTTGATAATCCTAATATTTTAAAGAATTTAACAGATTTGTTTCTAGATATACCTAAAAAAATTGTATTTCCATTACATCCTCGTACAAGGAAAAGACTAAAGCAGTATGGGCTATATGAAAAATTAATAAATGCTAAGCATATTCTCATTTTACCCCCCCTAGGTTATTTTGATTTGTTGAAATTAATGCAGAAATGTGATTTTATTATCACTGACTCAGGCGGAATTCAGGAAGAAGCCACAGCTCCAGGGATAAATAAATTTACCTTTGTGATAAGAAAAACTACTGATAGACCTGAATCATGTGAAGTTGGATTTAGTAAATTAGTAGGTACAACTAAAAATGATATTTTAAATTCTATTAAAGTTTTTCTTAAAAATAGAACAGACGTACCAAATAAATCTCCTTATGGTGATGGCCATACTAGTAAAAAAATATCTTCAATAATTCTAAAAGAATTAAAAAATTAATGTAAAATGATTTTATTAAAATAAATATTGATTTAAATGCGAATCCTGATGCTTGTACCCTCATTTTTCCCTCATATTGGAGGTGTAGAAAAACATACATTAGAGATATCTAGAAACTTAATAATACAAGGTCATGATATTGTAATTTTTACCTTAAAATTTGATGAAAAATTAGCTAATTTTGAAAAATTTAATAAGATATCAATTATCAGGCTCCTCAAAAAGAACTATTTCAAAATTTGGAGTCAACTTTTAAAATATAGAAGTTGGATTAAAAATTTTGATATAATTCATTGTCATGATTTTCCTACCTTTTATTGGTTTATCCCACTTTTAATATATAATTCTAATCTTTATATCACATTTCATGGATTTGAGAAATATCCGATCCCAAAAATCTATATTTTTCTTAGAAAAATAGCTGAAATTGTTGCAAAAGGAAATATCTGTGTTGGAAAGTTTATTACCAAATATTATAAAACAAAACCAACTTTTATTACTTATGGAGGCATGAATATACCTAAAAAGTATGAATTATTTTTACCAATTAATATAACTCAAAAATCTGCTTTATTTATTGGACGTTTAGAAACCGATACGGGGATATTAGAATATATAAAGGCTATTAAAATTCTAAAATATGATTATAATGTTGAAATCACTCTTGAAATCTGTGGTGATGGCAAATTAAGGAATATAATTGAAAAATTCTCCAAGAAATATGATCTAAAAATAAAAATCAATGGTTTTATAAATGAGATCAACGATTTTTATAATAAGAGCGAAATAATATTGTGCTCAGGTTATTTAAGCATATTAGAGGCTCTTAGTAAAAAAAAATTAGTAATTAGTATTTACCAAAACCAATTAAAAAAAGATTATTTAATGTTATCCCCGTTTAAAAAATTTATTCTGATAGCAAAAACTCCAGATGAGATTGCATCGTATATTGTTAAATTCCCTGAAATGAACGAGGATATAAATAATAAAATTAATAACGGATATAATTTTTCCTTAAATAATGATTGGGTTAATCTTGTACAACTTTATATGAAGTTATGGAAGAAATAATTAAACTATAAAATTCAAATTATTTTTTTTGCGAAAGTCCAATTCCCTTGATTTTTGTATATTATCTCAAATTCTGTTAACAATTCATTATTAAAATCATTATTAAAACTATTTATATTAAAAAATAAATATTCAATATTAGTGTCTTTATAAAAACTCCTGAAACCTTTATAATCTGAGAATATATAAAAGTTTATAATGATTTTATTTAGTTTTGGATAGTTTAATAAATCATAATTAGTGTACCATAAATAATATTTGTAATTTACTTTTTCTATAAGAATAATTGTATCACTTAAAGGTGGGTTTTCATTAAAATGATTACAAGTAAACAGAATAGCATCAGTATGGCTATCTTGAAAATATTGAAAATATTGAACTCTTTTAAAGTTATTAAAATATAAAAATAGACTAGTACTAACTATTAAAGAAATTGAGATAATTCTTGTTATTTTCTTAGAGATCTTTTTTCTTATCTGAAAATTTATCTTAATAATCTTTAATTTTTTAACTGTTTTTCTAAAAAATCTTAGTAGGAATATAAATGTAAGAGAAAAAATTAAAGCCCATAAACCCGCAAATAACTCAAAAAATCTTTTAAAAAATCTGGAGAAAAAGTTTATTCCAGTTGATAATATTGTTGAACAAAAAAATATATCAATAATATATAAAATTACATAACATAAAAAAGTTAGGAAGAATGTGAACTTTATAAAATTTGCTAGATTTATTTGTTTCTGCTTGAGATTATAATGTTTTTTGAAAGGTATATATAAACCTAAGACAACTACTAAGATACTAATCCCCAAGGTTTCATCAGTAAATCTTGTAAAAATACTTAAAATACCCTTTTCAAAATTCGGAGAAGATATTTGGATAAAATTACTATAAAACATCCTATTAATAAATAAATCATAAAAACCTTTAACAATGTCAACAGTCATAATTAAATTATCTAAAAGAAAATTTGGTATTTTTAATACAATAAAAGCGCTATAATATTCAAAAATATTAAATTTCAGTCTAAAAGAAGTTATCAATATAAATGGATATACAAACAATATGATTATTAGAAATAAATAAAACTCCTCAAGGTAAAATTTTTTCCAATTTGGAATTTTTTTGATTCTCATTTTATTTGCTTTAATTTCTATTTTAAATGATGATAAAAGTTCATATAAAAAGAAAAAAAATAAAATATACAACCCATAAAGCTGATGACATAATAAAAGCCCTCCTATTATAATACCCCTAATTTCTACTTTTTTTATTGATTTTTTTAACTCAAATGAACAAAGAAATAAATAAACTAATGTCGTTGCTAATGTTGATGGAACTAATAGGGTATATCTATAAGCTGAATAATTAAAACTTAAATAAATTACCAAAGTCATGAATATATTTATGTTTTTTTTGAAAAATGATTTTGAAATGCAATGAAGTGAAATTAAATTAATACTCATTAATATTAATGGAAAATATTTACAAAAATAATAGAATAAATAATAATCATCGACGAATGATACAATTGTGCAGCAGAAATAAACATAACCGTTAGGAAAAGTATCGTAAGAATTATAATCAAGAAAACCATTTTCATGTAAATACCAGATTTCTTTTGACCAAATGTAAGGATCATTACTAGCTAATGACAAGGATCTTGAAATGAAATAATTCTGCAGTATAAACATCATTATAATTGAGATTATTAAAGGCCAATAATCTAGAAAAAACTTTTTTAAATTAGTTTTTAAATGATCTTTACTCATCGAAAGAGTGAAATTCTTTTTCTTTAAAATATAAATTACAAAAGTAAAATCTATTATTATAAACGGCAAATATATTGAAATGAAGTTAAATGGTAAAAAATAATTTAATATTATTGAAAAGAAAATGTGAACACTTATCCCAACTGCTAAATAAATCAATATATTAGACAATTTTGTTTGATTATAAGTTCTTTTCTTGTCTAGAAGAAAAAATATAATGTAACCAAAAATTGTAAAAATAATAAGATAAAAAACCGAAAGTAAAATTATTATTAAGAGATACATATTAGGGTAATTACTTATTTTTAAAAAAAAATTCACTTTTTAAGATTATTGTTTATTACTATTTAGACATTACTATTGTAAGAAATACTAATCAAAAAAAGGCTTTTTTAAAAAATTTTAATTCAATTTTAATAATAAGGAATTAATGTAAATTTCCTTTCAAAAGACAGAATATTTACATAGTTTGTCATTAAATGATTTTTTAAGTAATAATAAACTATAATTGTATATTTTTTCAAATTATTCTAATGTTCTCTAATGGCAAAATTTTTTTATAATCTACATGGACTATTAAAAATAAGATCAGATATTAACCTTAATTTCAATTATTTTAGGCATGAAAAGCTAAATTATAATTTAGATATAAGATTAGTGAAAGATTTTAACGTTAATAAAAAAAATCTTAAAAAACTTGGATTATTTTATTATGGCCTTGAAAATAATGATAGCATTTATTTTGAGAGTAGATTCTCTGGATTTAGACCTAGAGTTTTTTTAAAGAACCTATCAGGGAAAACTACCTTATTAATTAATAAAGCATTTTATCTTACTAGGCTTCCTATTAATTTTCATAACTTCATTAAAATTATCTTGCAAATGAAATTATCAATAATGGGCTATAGTTTATTACATTCTGCTTGTTTGGAATATAATGGTGAAGGAATTTTGATTTCAGCTCTTGCTGATACCGGAAAATCGACAACAGTACTTAACTGTTTAAGAAAGAAGTCTTTTTCTTATTTATCAGATGATTTAATAATTATAGATAAAGAGAGAATAGCTTATTGTATGCCACGTCTGATAAATTTTAGAACACTAAAAAAAACAGGATATTTTGATAACAAAAGTATAAAAAAAAAGTTTTCTTTTGGTAAATTCAAAACTCTACTTTCAGAAATCCCATATCTCTCGGCATATTTTGGTCCAATTGATACATTGGATATACATAAGGCATTAGATCTACCTATTAAGCAAGAAACGAAAATTTCAAAAATTTTCATTATTGAAAATGGTGAAGAAACGTGCAATAAAATTGAAAAATCTTTAGCATTTCATAAAATCAAAACAATAAATAAGGAAGAACTCGGTACATTGCCTGTTTTATTATATATGTATACTTATTTAAATTCACATACTGATCTTAACAAGATCAAAAATCGAGATGATTATTTAATAGAGAAAATTGTTGAATCCTCTGATTGTTATGCAATAAGTTGTAAAAACCCTAACAAGTATTCCGAGTTTATTTTTAAAATTTTAGAGAAATAACAAAAAAAAAATTTAACATATAAAAATTCTTCTAAAAATTCAATATACCGTAAATTTTAAGCAATATTTAGATTTTAAATTCTTATGAAATTTATTAAATCTTTTAAATATAAAATTTCCAAAGATTTTGCATATACACTTCTGGGTAATATTTTTTATGCGGGTATAAATTTCATAAGTCTTGCATTAATTGCACGTTTTTTAGGACCATATCAATTTGGAGATTTTTCATTGCTATATGCTATATTATCGATGATTGTAATTATTATTGATTTTGGGATGGGAGTTAGTGTAGTAAAATTCTCATCAGAATTTTATTCTCAAAAAAAATTTGAGGAGTTTAGAGGATTGTTCAGTATATCATTTAAAATAAAATTATATATCTCTATACTTGTATTTATAATCGGAATAGTCTCTTCACAATTGATCTCCACTGTTATATTAAATAATGCTAATTTAACAATTCCCTTAATATTAGTATTTATTGGAGGAATAGGCCTTTCCTTATTTGATTTCATGAAATTATATTTTCAATCAAAACAAGAATTTGGAAAATATTCACTTTATCTTATAATATCCGCATCATTGCAATTTATTTTAATTATATTAATAAGTAACTTTTTTTTCTTGAATTTACTCAATTCAATTTTTATTTTTTGCTTAATTCCTTTTATACTATTTTTTGTGATGCTTGTATTAATTGATAAAAGTATTATTTTTTCAAATGTTAAAGCGCAGAATTACAAAAAGATTTTAAATTTCAATATTTACATTATTATTTCAAGTCTTTGTGCAATGCTATATAATCGTATTGATTTATTCTTTTTAAATAGCCTCTTAAGTAATAATTCTGTTGGATTATATTCAGCAGCTTATCAAACGGCGATTATGATAACATTATTAACTAATAGTATATCCTTTATTCTTTTACCTAAAATTTCCAGTTTACTTAAACCAAAAGAAATTAGAGACGCTTATAAAAATATTCTCAAATATTTTTCACTGGTCTATTTAATTATAATTCCTATCGCTTTTATTACTCCTTTCTTAATGATTTTTCTGTATGGTATAGAATATTCTCAATCTATTTCAATTTTTCAGATTTTAATATTCTCAATAGGGTTGTCTATTATAATTAATCCACTCTCTATTTTAATATACAAAGTAAATAAACCCTATATCATTACGATTACGCTTTTATGTGAAATAATCTTTATTATATTATTCGAACCTTTATTTATTCATCTTTTTTATGAATATGGAGTTGTATATATTAATATTATAACTCATGTCATAGCACTAACCGTCAATATTGCATATCTCTACTATAGACTATATATAAATGATTCGGACCTTGAAGAATCATTAAAATTAATTTAAAGTTTTTACATATTAAATAGAAATCAATTTTTATATGAAAATAATATTAGAAGATCTTATCTTTTTTGATTTAGGGATTAAAAGTCCAATTACTCCATTCTCTACTTGGTAAAATATAGTTTCCTGTTGTTATATTATTTGGATATATATAATTAAAAGCATTTCCCGAAGGAACACATACTTTTGTACCATTTTGCCATTGGGTAAATAAAAAAGTTCCATAAGGCCAACCTTCTATAAGATCATGATATTTATTAAATGCAATCAAGGGAAAAGTTATACTCCTTCCCCACAATGGATTAGTTTTATTAATTTTTTCTAATTCTTTTATTATAATAGAATTATTTAAAGATTGGGTTTTATTTATAACGTAAGATAATAGATTTACTGCATCATAAGCTCCAACCGCACTGTATATTGGTTCATGTTCAAATGTAGAAACGTATTTTACCCAAAAAATCTCAGAAATATTTGTTTTATTATTTCTAATATTTGGAATCATTATCGTTTCAAATTCACATCCTTCATTAGTATCTACCCAAAAAGAATCAAGTTGTGATTCTATATCGATACCTACAAAAACAAATCCTGGTTTCTCTAAAATATATCTTTTCATTAAATAACTACTTTCCTTAGATGTAATAATCGGAACTATTATTTGTGGCTCAATCGATTTTATTTGATTCCAAGATCGGTAATAATCAATCCAAGTCGCATTAATTGGATTTATTATTTCTTGCACGATAGATAAATTATAAATGGCATTATTTTGAAGAGATTCAAATAATTTACTACTAATATTTTCGGTCCATTCTGTATTTTCTCTTACTATCGAGACATTGTGAATATTCTGCTCAACCGTTTCGTTAAGATGTTTACTTAAGTATATTAGATATTGAGATAATTCTTTTCCTAGAGATGATGAATTTAATGGCATTATTCTAAAGAAATATTTATACTGATCATAAAAATTCAAAACATTTTCACAAAAGTAATCTGATGTAACTCCTGTATTCATAAAAATTTTATTTTGAGCCATAATATAATCAAGATAATGTTCTAAAACAGTAGACCTATATCCCCCTATAATATATTCTACACCTCCAATGTCAATAATTTTCTTTGCTGCTCGAAGTCCATCGTTTAAATCAAGCTGGAGATTCTCTTCATGAGTATCTTCTTTTAACAATCCAATGTAATACTTTTTGTCATCAATATCAATCCCACCAGCAGTGTTGATTTCATATGCTGCTAGCCAAGCACCTTCATAATTTCCAATACCGTTAATCCCATGAGTATCACCTAATAGTCCAATTCTAATAATATTTTCATAAAAATCATTATCTATACCTGGAATTTCCCAAATTGATTTATTTAAATTCAAATAATATAATAAGGAAAAATTCAAACTTATAAAGAGAGATATAATAAATCCAGAAATAATAATTCTTTTTTTTAATTTTTGTATTTTATGTACCAAGATAATTAATCTATATATAACTTTTTTTAAAAAGCCTTTTTGTTATTTTCTTGCTTTTTAAAGATATGTACTTTATTTAATAAAATCCTCAAGAATGTTATTCTGCAGAGTTATATGCTTGAATAATAATAAACAAATCTTACTAATACAAGTTTCACAAATAGTAAAATAAAATCTCTAGATTTAATTATAAAGCTTTTCTAAAAAATGTAAAAATTTTGATAACTATCCCATAGGAGAATCCTAATACTAAAGCTAATTCAAAAATGACTAAAATCTTTAATGAAATAATAAAATTTGATGGAGATATAAATTCTTTCTTTAATTTGACTAGCATTCTCATTAAAAACAATATAAAAGGAATTAAAAAAAATATTATTAATAGAAAGAAAAGATTCCAAAATAGAGATGTAATTAAGAAAAATGCATCAGACAGCCAAAAAATCATCCTTAAATAGTATGACGCAAAATTATTCATTGCTATGGCATCATATTGAGAATATTGAAAAAACTGTTTAAAGAGTTTCTTGGAACTCTTCCTTGATTCCCAGTAAACTATTGCCTTTTTGTTTAAATAGAATTTCTTTCCTAAAATTCTTAGTTTTTGGTTAAAGTATGTATCTTCTCCACTTATAAGCCATTCAGGATATCCTCCTACATCAATCCATGCTTTTTTTCTAAAAGCAATAGAACGACTTGAGGGTGAAAAAGAATTAGAGTCCACTTTGTTAAAATCATACATTATTAACTTCCCTGTTAATTTTTGAAAGAGAGATTCCCCCGTAACAATATATGTTCCAGACACAACATCAATTTTATTATTTTTAAGAGGATTTGTGATTTCATAAACCCAATTCTTATCTAGTACACAACCACCATCAGTTGCAGCGATATAATCATATTTAGCGCTTGAAATTGCAATATTTCGACCTTCTGGGACGTTTACTCCCTTTTTTACTATTAAATTAATTGGTAGCTGGTTTTTATATTGATTAATAATTTTTATTGTATTATCAGTTGAACCTCCATCAACAATGATTATCTCATCTGGTAATTTAGTTTGATATAAAATAGATTCTAACAGATTACTTATTGAGTTTTCTTCATTCTTAACCGTAAAAATTAAACTTGCTCTAGTCATTTTTTACTTTCTAAAAAAAGTTATGATTATATCTTGTCTTTTATTGATTAATTAAAAAATGTTTTTATTTCTTAAGATTTATAGAATAAATTCATTATTCTAAAATTTTTCAATTAGTTCGCTAATAATGAAAGTTAAACAACATTTTTCTAGCCGTTGTTTTAATATACATATTAAGTTATTATAAATATACTAAATTTTTTTTTAAATTCTTATTTAGTTTCATCAGTACTATTTTGATAATTTAATTTTCAATAAAATCAGAAGAAGGTTTTTATTATAAAAAAGAATAGAATAACTTTATTAGTTATAGTTCTATCCTTTTTTTTCATATTATACGCATCTTTTAATGAAATCTTTGTTATTTTATATGGTAGGCACGTCTCAATAATTCTACTTTTTGGATTTGTTATTGTAATAATTAGCTTTTTTGTATTTATAAATCTGAATCAAAAAAACAATCTAAATTCACTTTTTCAATTTCGTATGATATCAGAAAATTCAATAAAATTACTACTTCTAATTTTTATTATAATTACTATGTTCATTCCTTCAATTTTTAAAAACAATATGATAATATTATGGGAAAGAATATATTATTTAAATTATTTTAAGGCGGTACTCGCAATTATTTCATATGCTTTCTTACCAGGAGCAAACATTTATAATATTATTTTTCCCCATGATGTTCTAAGTAATAAACTTAAAATTGAGCCCGTTATAGTAAAGCTAACACTTTATCCCCTTCTATCTCTTTGCACTCTAGGTATCTCTGTTTTACTTTTTGATCAGTTAGGATCTACTGGAGGACAAATGGAGATTTTAATCTTTCTTTTTATTTCGATATTATTTATTCTTGATTTTATTTTGCAGATAAAACGACATAAATCTTTAGATTTAAGTCTAATTGAAATCAAAATTTCAAAAAATAGTATTATTATCATTTTACTAGCAGTGGGGATTTCAACTATTTCAATAGGATTCCAACTAGGATGGAGTTATCTTGTTTCAGGGGACCCTTGGGCCTCAATCAAATATGCAAACTTAATTGGAGATCCAAAAATAAATCCAATTTTTATTGATGATTATCCAAATTTCTGGGGCTACATTTCTTATGGTCTAAGTATTGTTAGTGGTTTTCCGTTTATTAATATTAATTCCCTTTTAGCTCCTTTTAATTATTTATTTATATTTTCAGTTTTTATTTTTATGAAATCATTACTACTAAATTACCATATAAAGTATTCTGTTTTATCAACTATATTGATTTCATTATTTTCAGGGTTTTTTATAGAACCACTTATTAGTTCTATAGTCTTCGTTGGTGATTTTTACTTCATTTATAAAAGTTTTGCATATATATTGTTCTTTATAAGTTTAGGATTGTTTTTTATTACCTCGACAAATAATTTTAATTATGCAAAAGAAATTAGACTATTAATTTTATCAGCCTTTTTTTTTATAATAAGTTTTATGACTTATATCTTTCCATTAATTTTCGGAATTCTTATCTTGTTCATTTATTGTCTACTTACTAAAAAAATTGAAAAATCTACTTACCTGAAATTTTTCTTATATTTATTAATTCTAATTCTAATATTATATATTCTTTTTGATTTAATTTTAAATAACTATTTAAGTCAAGTTGTAATTTATCGTTTTCTATTATTTTTTGATTTAAATATAATTGAAATTGAGAATATTCTAATCTCACCTCCAATCCTAATCTATTTGTTCTTTATATTTTTTATATTGATTGTTATTATCATTAGGAAATACTTGAAACGTACTGGAGAAATAACACTTAAAAAAAAATGGAATCCATTTTTGAATAAAATTTTTATAATTTTTTTAACATTATTCATTATTTTTTTGATTATAGAATTTCTTTCTCTTCTAATAGAATTCTTATTTTTACAAATTGATTTGAGTGAACACTTTTTCTTCTATATATTTTTAGATAAAATTATATTAAATATTGGATTAATTGGGATAATGGGTATAGTTTTATCTTTTTATTCCTTCAAACAAAATAAAAAATTATCAATCTTTTTCTTTATATGGATATTTATTACATTTATATTCGCATTTTTGTCATTTTTTGCAGAAATAATAATCAATAATCCTCTTTCACCTCAAGAAATATCTGAATGGCACAGAATCCTTATAGGATATTGGTTTAATAGAATTTGGTTTTATTCAATTCCACCTCTATGTATTTTTGGATCTATTGGAATATTTGTATTGTTAGAGAGACTACAAAAAATTCATTTTATATATAAACTAAAATCAAGCCATCTAATTTTGAAAAATTTGATTGCAACTACGATAATTTGCTTCTCCTTTTCTGGTGTAATAATAACAGGAGTTATTTATGGAAATTCAAACTTTAGATATACTGATAATCAAATTACAACTCTTGAATGGGTTTCAGAAAATGTTCCAATTCATTCAGGTGTGCTTGTTGGTGATAATTTTTTTATGGGTGTTGGGATAAAAACTATAACTTTTGTTAATCAATATTTTATGTATGATATATTTGAGGTTGATTTTAATGAGACTCAGTGTATCCAACAAATTGAATATTTAAAAAATGAAACAATACAATACGCTGTTCTATCTCAATTCTTCATTTCTTATTATCTTAATAAAACTGATTTTACTAATAACATTTTAATCCCTCAGTTTTATAACGTCTCATTATATCATTATGGAGATTTATCAGTATATTATGCTCCCTTTTTTGACTAGCTTAATATATCGAACTATTAGTTTAAAGTTTTTCCAGGTCCAAAGGGTCTTAATCTAGCAATCCTGCGCTCAAACCCTGCGATATCAGAGATCCTATGAAGTTTATAAACTAGAGAGTTTATTGAAATTACATAGCTTATAATTGTTAGTTTTTCAATATTTTGATTAAAAAATTCTATAGAATAGTAGTTAGCAGAATTAATTTGCAATTTTTTAGATAGATTGTTCATTATAGTCATCATTTTAACTTTTACTAAAATTTCACTATTAGAAGCGAAGAAGATTTTATAAGTTCCCTGCTTTAAATCACCTAGAACTTTAAAAGATGTATTTTTATTGCTTCCTTTGATAAACATTTTTGAAGTAAACAAAATCTTATTTTTTGTAATTTTAGCGATAAATTTATTTGATCTATCTCTTAATATTTTTCTTTTATAGAACATACTATTTTTTTCTTGAATAAAGACAATATTGCTGTTATTTAAATCTTGAACCTGTAAGTTTTTATAAGGATTAAAGAAGGGGATTTTAACCTTACATAGAATATGACCGAATTCATTTAATATATTCTCACTTCCAAAATTATCAAACTTCTTCTTTATAATTGCAAAGTTGTAGGCACCACTAGATTTTTCTTTCAAAGCCATATGTGAATTCCCGTGTAGAATTTCAGAATTATTACTAATTATATATTTTTAATTATGATAAATTCTTTTGAAAAATATTTAAAATAAAATAATTTTGCTTAAGATCTTAAAGCTAACATGAGTTAAGAATAATTCGAGACATGAAAGTATTAATAATCAATTTGCCAAGATTCCAAGGATCCTCAGTTACTCGTGAGGGGCGCTGTGAATTTGTCTGTAATTATCGTGTTGATACACCAGCAACATTATTGATAATTGCTTCATTATTGAGAAATCGAGGTCACCAAATTGTTTTTATAGATGCAAATGCTCAAAATTTAGATTTCGTAAAGATAAGGAATATACTAATTACTAAAATTCCTGATTGTGTAATATTTACTTTTAATTCATGGATTATTGAACACGATTTAAAAATAAGCGAGATTCTAAAAAGGATTAATCCCGCATGCATAACAATAGGCTTTTCATGGTTTGCAAAGAATTTTCCAAGAGAAATTTTATCCAGATTTCCTAATTTAGATATTCAAATAATTCAAGATCCTTTTTCTGTTATTGAAAGTATAATAAACTGTTTAGCACAGAGAGAATCTCTTGAAAACATTAAGGGAATTGCATATAAAGAAAATAATATAATAAAAGTAAATAGTAAATTCACCTATGAAAAAAGTTTTAAAGAATTACCATTACCCTCATATGATTTAATAAAATCTTTTAAACCTTATTATTTATATACACCATTATTGAAACCATATGCCTTAGTGTATGCGGGGAAAGGATGTCCATATAGTTGTGCTTATTGTCCTGATGCGAATACAAAATATAGTGGACGGTCAGCAAACAATATTCTCCATGAGTTAAAAATTTTAAAGAAACTTGCAAAAATAAAATATGTTTGGTTTTATGACCAAGTTTTTACAATCAATCGAAAACGAATAATTGAGTTATGTGAGAAATTGATTAATGAAAATCTTAAAATTTATTGGTTTTGTGATTCTAGAGCAGATTTGGTTGATTTACAACTGTTAAAAATAATGAAAGCTGCGGGATGTATAGGGATTGCTTACGGTATTGAATCTGGTTCTCAAAAGATATTGAATAATATGAAAAAATCAATCACAATTTCTCAAGCTATTAATGCTTTAAATTGGACTAGAGAAGTGGGAATTCCTACGCAGTTAAATCTAATATTGGGCTATATTGGAGAAAATCTAAATACACTTAAAGAAACAGAAAATTTTGTGAGACATACATTACCTCAAATTATGCAAGCTTCATTTATTATAGCTATGAATGGAACTGAATTTACAAAAATTGCAATTGAAAACAATTGGATAAGTAATAATATAAGATGGCAAGAAAGAATTACGGATCTAAAAATAGAAAAAGAGCTTTATGAGCCATTCCAACTCGATTTGATTAATGAGATAAAAATATTGTATAAATTCCTGTATCTAAATCCAAAATGGTGGATAAATGGATTTAAATCTTTAATTAAAAATCCTCAATTAATCTTACCAATATTTGGAACTATATTAAATAGGAAAAGATCAATTAAATTTATATAATAGGACTATTTTTAAGTTCTTCTTCCTGTTCCTTCATTTTAAGAAGTGATTCCTCTACATTCAATGACTTTACTTTCAATGTTTGGCGTGTTTTAGAAACATCTAAACAGCATCGCATAGGTCTTTTAGCAACCTGTTTGAATAAACTACTACTTACAGGAGTAACCAATTCTCTTTTAATGTTAAAAATTTCAGCAATCTTTAGGGTAAAATCATATCTGTTTATGCATTCACTACCAACTGTATGAAAAATACCATCTTGATTTGAATTAGCAAGAGATAATAAAAATTCAGCTAAATTATCAGCTAATGTGGGAGTACTATATTGATCGTCTACAATCCTTAAACTCTCACCTTCTCTTAATTTGTTAAGTGCCCAAATAACAAAATTCATAGTCTTTCCTGAACTTGATTTAAGACCTTTTAGTTCACTAGGATTCCACCCAAAAACAAGACTTGTCCGTGCTATAGCATAACTAATCCCTGCATTTGAGATTCTTTCTTCAGCTCGAAGTTTGGAGGTACCGTAATAGTTTAACGGGTTTGTTTTACTTTCTTCATTATAATTATTATCAGTTCCATCGAACACGTAATCAGTGGAGATATAAATAAATCTCGTATTAATATCTTTACAAAGGGTCACTATATGCATTGGGGCTTCAACATTTACCTTCCAAGCCTCTTCTTGGTGAGTTTCACAGTAATCTACATTATGAAGAGCAGAACAATCTACAATTACATTTGGTTTAATCTCCATTATTTTATACTTGATTTTTTCTTTATCGGTTTTATCTAGTTGAAAAATCTCACAATTATTAATCACAACTGAGCGGGTATTGTAAGAACCATAAACTTTGAACTTTTGAGAAGAAATATTTGCTAATTTATTACCTGTAAGTCCACTTACGCCAATAATTAGTAACTTTTTCATAATAATATAGATTTTTTAAATATTATAAATATTAAAATTTACTATACAAAACTTTTTGAAATAATTAAAAAGCTGAATAAATTTTGAAAAAAAGGTTAACTTAGATGATTGAAGGTATTGAATTTAAGGACATTAAGAAATTTGTAGATGAGCGAGGATTCTTTTCTGAAATTTTAAGAGAGGATTGGAAAGATTTATTATTTGATGATAAAATAGTTCAATTCAATCTCTCATATAGTTATCCTAACATCGTTCGGGCATGGCATAGACATTTAAAAGGGCAAATTGATTATTTTATTTGTATTTCTGGAGCAATTAAAGTATGTGCTTATGATGATAGAGAAGATTCCAAAACATTTGGAGAAATTGATGAAATTACACTTAGTGGGGAAAGTTTAAAAATTGTAAGAGTTCCAGGAATACTTTGGCACGGATATAAAGCCATCGGTACAAAACCTATAAAAATGTTATACGGTGTGAATCGACTCTATAATTATAGTGATCCCGATGAGGAAAGAAGAGATTGGAATGATGTAACTATCGTATCTAAGTCTATTAATGGAAAGACCAACGATCCAAGAGTCGGAAAACCTTGGGATTGGTATTATTCACCAAATAAGTAAATCTCAATTTTATAATACAAAGAACCTAAAAAAGGAGAATTTAATATGAAAATTTTAGTAACTGGTGGATGTGGATTTGTCGGATGCTCAATAATACCTCTATTTTTAGAAAATGGATATCAAGTTAAAATTTTAGACTTGCAATTATTTGGAGAAGAACCTATAGATTCTTTTAAGGATGATGTGGAAATTATAAAAGAAGATATAAGAAATTTCAATCCATCAATTTTAGATGATATTGACATTGTTATCCATTTAGCTGCACTTTCGCAACCAGATGAACTCAAACGAATACCACAAAATCTCTTTTATGAAATAAACCTTAATGGCTGTACCAGAGTAGCGGAGTATTGCAAGAAGACTGGTGTTGAAAGATTCATATTTGCATCTACATGTAGCGTATATGGTTATCAGAAAGAGGTAATATATGAAACTACAGAGCCGAAGCCATTAGAGGCTTACGGCGATTCTAAATTAAAAGCTGAGAAAGAACTTTTGAAACTAAGTGATAAAGATTTTTGTGTAACTATAATGAGACCCGCTACTATGTATGGGCTTTCTCCAAAAATGCGTTTTGATTTAGTTGTAAACGGCATGACGTATGCATTATATAGCACAAAAGAAGTCAATGTTATGAAACCTGGAACACAATGGAGACCAAATATTCATGTTAGAGATGTGGGTCAAGCAGTTACAAAGATAATGGAAGCTGATAAGGAACTTGTTGAAAATGAGATTTTCAATATAGGTTCTAATGACCAGAATTATCAAATTCAAACTCTTGCAGAGGAGTTGGCGACTACCATATTAGGTGAGTACAATCCAAAATGGTATGGACAACCAGATAAAAGATCTTATAAAGTTAATTTTGATAAATTGAGAGATACACTAGGTTTCAAACCAAATTACACAGTAACCGATGCAGCAACAGAAATTACTAGGTCGCTTGAGAGTGGGCAAATCGAAAAAACCGATAAAACAATCAATCTAAATTGGTATAAACATTTGGTAGAAACAAATCAAATCTAATTTTTCTTTTTTGGTCCTACTTTTAAAACCTTTTATTCTTGTTCGATATTCTTTTCCATAAAAGTGCCACATCGAAGTAAAGTTCTAAAAGTACCTGCATCAGACCAAAAACCTTCCACAATTTGAGCTTTAGTTATTCCCATTTTAATATAATAATTATTAACATCAGTGATCTCCAGCTCTCCTCGGTCTGAATATCCAATATTATTTATTACTTCTTCGATTATTTCAAATATTCTCTCATCATAGAAATAAAGCCCGGTTACACATAAATCAGTTTTAGGAACCTGGGGTTTTTCTTCAATATTAATAATTTCTCCCCTTTCATTTAGTTCTGCTACACCGAATCTCTCAGGATCAGGAACTTCTTTTAGAAATAAAAAACAACCATATTCTTTAGATTTTTCAAATTCTCTTACAGCATTAGAAAAAGAATTCTCAAATATATTATCACCTAATATAACAGCAATTTTATGACCTTTAACGATTTTTTTAGTTATATATAAAGCTTCGGCAATACCACCAGCGCCTTGTTGATATACATAACTAAAATGAGCATTAAAATTCGAACCATCGCCTAGTAACCTAATAAAATCACCAACACTTTCACCACCTAAAACAATTGTTATTTCTGTTATTCCAGAATGGGTTATTGTTTTAATGACTTTATAAATCATTGGCTCATCATAAACTGGTAGAAGATGTTTATTTGTAACTTTTGTAAGGGGAGCTAATCTTGTACCGAAGCCTCCTGCTAAAATAACACCTTTAATAAAGAATCACTTTTCTATCTCAATTTCTTATTAAAACGCAGAATTGTCTAACTTTTAATAATATTGTTTTTTATAATAAAATTTAAAGACTTTATAAATATCAGAAAAATCAATCAATTAGTTTTAAAAATAAATCTTCAAGGGATAAAGTAGGTTCACTCATTCTTAATACTTTATAATTTGCTAAAATTGGAAATAAATCAGTATAATTTTCTCTTTGTTTTAATGTAATTACTAAACCGTCATTACTTACAATAACTTCTTTTATGAAATCTTTTTGATTCAAATTTTTGACCAATTCAGATTTTTTTTCCTTTAATTCGATGCTAATTTTAATATGCATTTCCGTAAGTGTTTTTACTTCTCTTTTCGTCCCGATTTTTAATATTTTACCCAAATTAATAAAGGCAACACGATCACATAGCTTTTCAACTATGCTCATATCATGACTCGTTAAAAATATCGTTTTCTCTAAATTTTTTATTTTTTCAATTATGAAGTTCTTTGATTTTACATCCAAACCTAATGTTGGTTCATCTAAAAATAAAATATCACGTTCCAATAATAAGGTTCTGCATAATGCTAATTTCATTTTCATTCCACTAGAGAAATATTCAACATATTGATCAAGCCAGTTGGTTAATCCGAATTCTTTAGCTATGTCTTGAATTTTTTCTTTGTAATTTGGAATTTTATAAATTTTACAAAAAAACTTTAAATTATCATAGCCAGTAATTCGATAATATAGCATTTCACTAGCAAACATGAGTCCAATTAAGGGTTTTACTTTTTTTGGGTGTGATACAATATTATATCCATTAATAGTTGCATAACCACTTGTGGGTTGTTTTATTGCTGTAAGTATTTCTATTAATGTTGTTTTTCCAGCACCATTTGGCCCGAGTAATCCAAAAATTTCACCTTTATTCACAGAAAGATTTACTTTATCTAAAGCTGTGATTGATTTTAAATGACCTTTTAATTTATAGATTTTTGATATATCAACTGTTTTTATTACTTTATTCATAGTAATTAATATCCCGTTATTCCGTATTTTTTGTAAACTTGATTAAAAAGAAAAACACCAATAGAAGGTAAAATTATTGATGTGCTTATTAAAATAATAAAATGGAAAGGATAGGTACTAATTGTAAATAAAATATCATCCTGAATCCAAGTAATTCGCAAAAAATCAAAAATATAATAAAGAGGATTTAAGTTAATTATTTTTTGAATAAACCCCGGAAAGATTTCAAAAGGGTATGTAATGCAACTAAACCACATGACAAACATCAATAAAAATGATAAGACATTCCATATATTTTCATTTGAAATAGCAAAAATACCAAGAATTAATCCAATTCCACTAAAAATTAAAGCTATTAAAAAAAATATAGCAATAATAAGAATTATAGTCCCTATTGAAATCGGTTGCCATATTAGACCTAAAATAAAAAATATAATAAAAGGAAAGGAAATTATAGTTAAATGTGAAAGGAATATCCCTAATAAGAGGTTTGATCTGTTAAAAGGTCCAATTATTAAAGCAGGTAGAGTTTTCCAATATTTTTCATTACGAAATTGACTAGGGTAGGCATTAGTTATTCCAGATATTAACATTATATTATATGCTATAAATTGATATAAAATAAAGTTCTGAGAACTCCAGAGTCCAATATTACCCAATCCTATATTTACACGATATTCAAAAATATTCTGCATTATAATAAGAGGCATTATAATTGAGATTAGGTATGTTATATATGATATAAATAAACCTAATTTATATCTCAATGATAATTTAATATTTTTCTCAGTTAAGGCTAAAATCTGAGAAAAGCTTTCTTTAAACTCTTTTAAATTTTTCATCTGTTTAGTTCAATTTTTTTTTTATTTATTAGTTTTATTACTAATAGAAATGGATTGATCTGATGTTTTAATTGTTCTACCAACACATAATACACTAGCACATGCAATCCAAGGGGAAATGTTATCTAAAAGGCGTGAGAGCACCTTTCCTATAAAATTCATCTTAAAATTAATACTCTTTCTAGCTTTTAAAAAAGGAAAATCTACACCTAAACCAATAGCATGGTTTTTTGAACCATGAAAGTCATGTGGAAGTGTTTCTACAACTTCGAACTTTGATTGTTTTAAAAATGATTGTAATTCATTTATTGTGAATCTGTATTCGACAAAATGAAAATATTTTATTGGTTTTATTTTTTTATTGGATTTTTTGCTTTTAAATTGAGATGTTTCTCTTTGATTTTCCAAAACATTCTTTATTCTATTAAAAAGATAATATAATCTATTAACAATGTTAAGAACAGGTTGAATTATTATTTTTCTAATAATATTTACAGTTGGAGTCGATAAAAAAATTAAACCGTTAGGTTTTAAAACCCTGTGTGCCTCTTGTAAAGCTAATAACGGACCATCTTCAAAATGCTCAACTACTCCCATAGATATATAAGCATCAAAATAGTTATCTGGATATCTCAGATTTAAAACATCTCCTGTTTCAACTTGGAGAGATTGATTGAAACTTTTCAATATTTCAATTGCTAAATCACTATTATCGACACCAATGATACTATAGCCCCGTGTGTTTAAAAAGATAACCCATTTTCCAAAACCGCATCCAGCATCAATTATTTTATTACTCTTATCAAGATATTTAAGAAACATCAATCTGGGGGCAGTTTCCATTTCAATTGCTTCTAATTCTTGCTTTACAGTTCTAGTAGACCACATATTATCCCATAAAGTACATTTGGGATTGTTATCAATAAGATATAATGTTCTCATTATAATTCAACGCCATTTTTTTAAAATACTCTGTTAGAATTTTATATTTTTAGATCATTAATTGCTTTTCTTATCACAGACTTTTCCTTTATCGTCATAATTTCAGTTAAATTTTTAAGATTTTTGATTTTTTTCAATTGCCCCGTTAAATAATGTTTCATATGATGATATTCTTCTAGATCATCTGAAATTATATTAACTTGCTCGTGAGGATCATTAATCAGATCATAAAATTCTTCAATATTTTGTTCGAATTTAACGTATTTATAAGATTCAGATCGTAGAAAACATATATCACTAAAAATCTTTTGAATTAGATCAGCTTTTACAAACCTTTTATACACTTCTATTAGAGTTTTTATTTCCTTTTCCAATTTTAAATTTTCTCCATATATATATTTTGGAGTTGTATTACTTTCAATTTGATTTATTAATGATTTTTGAAGGTTTAAATATTTGTTTTTATCATCAGGAATTCCTACTAAGTGAAGTATAGTATGAAATACATCCTTTAACTCAACTTGATCTTCTATGATTCTTTTATAAAATTTAGGGTGATATATAATAAGTGGAACTTTGATTTGTGAATCTAATACGCTTTGATAAATCCCATGTCCATATAAATAATGATCAATTTGAGAACCTAGAAGTTCTCCATGATCTGATGTTATTATAACATATGAATTTTCTAATAATCCTAAATTCTGTAATACTGAAAATAATTTTTCTACAATCATATCACTGTAATAAACACTTGAATCATATAATTTCTTAAGAGTTTTAATCTGTTTTTCAGTTAAACTTTTTGATCTTAAATTAATTTTATTGAAGTAAAAGCTAGGATTTAAGAGTAAATTTTTTAAAATCTTAAAATCTTTAGGTGTAATGTTAACATAATTTAATGCTTCTTTTTGAGGGATATATGGACAATGGGTGGCCATTATATTCAAAAAAAGGTAAAGTGGTCTCCCATTTAAATAACTTGGCAGGATCTGATTGAATTTTTCTATTAAGTTAATAGTATTTTTATAGTCGCGCAATAAAGTTTTCCAAAATATATTTTGCAACATTCTTTTATTTAGCTCTTCAATTACTTGTTTAAATTTTTTCCAATAATCTAGATATCTCTTCACTCTTATTCTTTTTTTTATAAATCTATCAAGTAAATTCAAAATAAAATTAATAGATTCAAAAACTTCGGTATTGCCAATGTTATGAAAGGACAAGCCATTATTTTTGAAAATTTTATGAAAACCTTTAGTTACCCGAAAATAACTACTAACCCATGGATTCTCAGTATAACAAAGGGTTATGTATCCTAAATCTTTAAGGATTTCTGTTAATATCGGGACTTTATCACTTAATCTATCAAGATATTTCCCTGTTAATTTAATTTGAGTAGGATATAATCCTGTAAACATAGATAGATGAGATGGCAATGTCCATGTGCAATTTGCGAAACAATTTTTGAAATATATTGAATTATTTAGCAATTTTTTGATAAAAGGAGTTAAAAGCTTTCCGTCATGAATTGCGTTTATTCTGTCTGCTCTAAAAGCATCCAATACAACAAAAATGATGTTTAGTGCGGTCAGTTCAAGAAATCAACTTCTTTTTTCTAAAATTTTCGCTTTAACTATATTATTATTAATTAAAAAATTCTAGGTATTTTTATATATTAAACCAATCCCTGCCCATTTTTTACCTTTTTCACTAATAAATTCTCTATATTCACAATTTTCTTTAATTTCATTCCAAAACCTATCAACTTCGCACTTTAATTCATTAGGATGTTCTACTATGTCATGAAATGCAATAAGCCCTCCTTTTCTAACAAAAGGACTAAAATTTTCATAATCTTTTTTTACTCCTTTATAAGTATGATCCCCATCAATAAATAAAACATCTATCTTTTTTCTTTTCAAGATCTTCTGAACTTTCGTTATAGCAGCAATAGTATGAGAATTTTCTCTAATAAAATGAATTTTTTGATTTTTCGATTTAAAAGCTTTATAAAAAGGAATTTTTGCTGGAGAATATCCCGCACCTTGGCGAATTATTGGTAAATCAATGGTAATTATAGTGGCATCAGGGTGAGCAAATTTAGATAAAAAAAATAATGTTCCGCCATCATAAGTTCCAATTTCTAGTATTAATTTAGGTTTTATTTTAGTAAATATTTTTAGAAATTCAATAATTTCATCCTTTTTCTGATATAATTTAATCGCCACTAAATATTTTGACTTTTTATATAAAGAGTATGTGAAAGAATCTACTAAATTGTAATAATCATCGAAGTTTTTGCATTGAACAAGATATTTTTTAAATTCTATTCCTGCTTTAAAGGATATTAATTTATAGAATAATTGCACTGAATCAACTAGATCGATCAAAACCCTACCAGAAAGTTTTTCTAATAAATTTATTACTCTTCCTCCTATCATGTCAGCTTGAATTGATGTATAAATCTTTATATTCATTAAAAATAATCATTAGTTTTTAATTTTGTTTTATATGAAGAATAACCAAAAGGAAGAAAAAAAAATAGATCTCTTATTTCATTTTTATTTGTTAGATTAGAAAAATTTAAGAAAATTGAAATCTTTTTAATTTCAAATATATTTTCGTCATAATGTCATGGAATTTTCATGGAAAAATTAGTATCTATAATCATCGTGAATTATAACAATTATAATTACACAATAGATTGTTTAAAATCATTAATCCAACAAAAATATAAAAACTATGAAGTTCTGCTCGTTGATAATGGTTCTATATATAAAAATTTTTTAATTCTTAAAAGAGAAATTAAGCAATTTAAAAATTTTCTAAGTATTAATTTAATTAGAAGCGAAAAGAATTTATATTTCGGAGCAGGGAATAATAAAGCTATTAAAATGGCAAATGGAGAATATATTTGCTTATTGAATAATGATACTGAAGTATTACCAGATTTTATTGAAAAAATGGTAAATTTCTTAGAAAATAATCCTCAAGCAGGTATGATATCACCTAAAATCAAATTATTTCAAGATAAGAAATATATATGGACAACTGGTGGGCAAGTAAATTTCCGAACTTCTGCTGTTGTTATTAATAGAGGGTATCTAGAAAAGGATCAAGAAAATAAAAAATATAGCAAAATTGAACCAATTGATTTTGCCCCTGGAACAGCATTATTTGTAAGAAAAGAATATTTAGAAAAAATTGGCTTAATTGATGAAATTTATTTTATGTATTGGGAAGATCCAGATTGGAATTTTAGAGCAAAGAGATTAGGTTATGAAAGTTATTATGTTCCAACAACAATTGTATATCATAAAATTCCAATTAATAGGAGTAAAAATGACAAAAGGCAGATATTTAATGATTATTTCTTTAAACGGAATAAACAAGTATTTGTATGGAAGTTTGCGACAATAAAAGAGTTAATTATCTTTTATATCAAGTTTTATAGTGAGATTTTCTTTGAATTTATTAGAAAATTAAAGAAAAAAGATTTTAAAGTTTTAGCAATTAATATAAATTCACTGTGGCAAGGTTTTAGGATTGGTTTAAGGAGAAGAACTCATCGTCCTTGTAAAAAAGATCTGATTAAGAATTTCTATTATATTAAAAAGCTTCATGGTTTCTAATTTATCGAATTCTATTTTTCCTTAAAAAAACAATAATTTTAATTATCATTAAAATTTAAGAAAGTGAAATATATTTCAAATATTATACTTCTATAGATAGCCTAAGGTTATTATTAGTGGAAAAGTTAGTCTCTATAATAATTTTAAACTATAACAATTATAAGAACACAATAGAGTGCTTAAAATCATTAATACATCAGAAATACAAGAACTTTGAAGTAATTTTGGTTGATAATGGTTCAAAACTTCGTTATTACTTAGATTTAGAAAAAGATATTGTACAATTTGAAGTTAATTTAAAATTAAAATTAATTCGAAATGAAAAAAATATATTTTTTGTTTCTGGGAGTAACAAGGCTATCAAGATTGCTAAGGGAGAATATCTTTGCTTACTTAATTATGATGTCATTGTCAATCCAGATTTTATTGAAAAGATGGTCACCTTCTTAGAGGCTCATCCTGAAGCTGGAATGATTACGCCTAAAATTAGAGTATATAAAGATAAGGATATACTTTGGAATTCTGGAGCATTTCTCAACTTTAGGTCAGCCATAGTTATTGGCAATCGAGGTTATTTGGAGTATGATCCACTAGATAAAAAGTATAATGATATTGAAACTATTGGATTTGCTCCTGGAACAGCGGTCTTTATCAATAAAAAGGTTATTGAAGATATTGGGTTAATGGATGAAATTTTTTTAATGTATCATGAAGATCCAGATTGGAATTTGAGAGCGCAAAAGAAAGGCTACAAATCCTACTATGTTCCAACAACAACAGTTTATCATAATATCCCTCGTCTTATATCCGAGGAAAGAATGATTTTCAATCACCATTTTTTTACAAGAAATTCTCAAATTCTCGTATGGAAGCATGCAAAATTTATTGATATATTGATATTTTATTATATTTTTGGTATTTTGAATTTAGGAATTATATTTCTAAATTTTCTTACAAGAAAGTTTAAATCGATTATTATACGGATTAATTCTATCTGGCAAGGTTTTAGAATTGGACTCAAAAGAAGAACGCACCGATCTTGTAGAAAATATATGATTCATGATTACAATTATATCAAAAAAATTCAAGATTTTTGAATCTTATTTATTGTTAAGAAGTAAATATAATTTAGGATCAGCTAGATGGAATGAAGAAAATCATCCTATATTTTTAAAATTGTATCTAAATTTTCTCTATGTAATAAATATGATTCCAATCCCGAATCCACCTTGAGACCAATCTTGAACTATCTCACGAGAATCATATTTTTCACGAATCCTATTCCAAAAATTAGGAACATCACCAACATCGCTATATGAACCAGGAACAATATCATGGAGGCATATTAATCCGCCAGGTTTTACTAAGGATTTATACATTTCAAAATCTTTTTTAACACCTTCATATGTATGATCTCCATCAATAAATAACAGATCAATTTTTCTATTTTTCAAAATATTTTCAATTTTATGGAAAGTAGAGAAATCATGGGAATTGCCTTTTATCAATACAACTTTTTGGTTTTTTTGGACAAAACTTTTGTAAAAAGAAGGATTGGCTGGAAGTATTATATCACCAACTTTTACTATGGGTAAATCAACGGATATTAACAATGAATTAGAACTAGAAAATCTTGATAATACGTAGAGAGTTCCTCCCATTGCAGTTCCTATTTCAAGAATTACCTTGGGTTTAATTGTATCTATCAATTTTAAAAACTCAGATATTTCAAATCTATTCTGAAGAATATCTATTCTTACTTTATGAAATAAATATAATGGTATTTTAGGAAGAAAAAATTGAAAAGAAAAACTAAGATCAATAATCTCTTCTATGCTTTTTGCTTTATTACTTAATTTCCTAAGTTCTTTTGACGCAATGAGATTTGTACAATATTTTGCTAAAATGTTAAGGTTCTTTCCTATAAGAGATTTAATTCTAATCATTCCTAATCTACGTTTTAAAACAATATTGTAAAAAAGGAAACTACCTGCCTCTGTACTTATTATTTTTTTTAGAAAATTTTTTAATATTTTCTGTATCAAATCTTTAATTCTTAAATAAAACATTAGCTTTAGACAAATTTAAAAAATTTATTTAACATGTTTAACAACTTTCTAAAGATTTTATACCTCTGGAAATCTCCGAGTAAAATAGGATCTAAGGTTTTTGATAATTTTTGATAAGGAAGAAGGTTTGCTTCCCTTTTTGATTTATTTCTCATATTTCTTAGATGCTTTACATTAGATATAAGCTCTAAATATATCTTAAGCCTTAACCTAAACTTTCTAACAAAAACTGAGTGAAATAACAAAATTAGCTCTACCACAATAATAACTGGTAATAATTTTTGGATATTATTTATATTTCTAATAACAACTATAATTCTATTACGCTCAAGGAAGTAGTATTGAAACTCGTTTAGTGATTGAAATTTTTTTTGATGGATCAGAAAAGGATCATTGGTTGTATAAATTTTATATCCATTTCTTAATATTTTCAAAGATAAGTCTGTATCCTCATAATACATAAAGAATTTTTTATAAAAACCTCCCATTTTTAAGAAGAAGTCTTTTTTTATAAATAATGTTCCACCAGAAAACCTCTGAGTTCTTTTTATAATTTTGTTTTTGGGTAATTCTTCACCAACTTCAGGTGTATATGAGAATCCTAGAAAATGATTTTTTGCTCCAAAATAATGAATTTTCCCTGTTTCAAAAACCAATGCGGGGGATATAACAATTTCCTTTTTGTTTTTGAAATCCTTATAAATTTGATTTAGTTTATCAAAAAAATCAGAAGGGAACAAGACATCTTGATTTGTAATAAAAAGAAACTCACCATTAGAGTTTAGTGCACCTGAATTGCAAGCTCCCGCAAACCCTTCGTTATTAGAATTTTCAATTAATTTAATATTAACTTCTTTTTCATAAGATTTTAAAGTATTTAATGTTGAATCTGTTGAATTATTATCAACAATAACAAGTTCAATTTCATCTAAGTTATTCAAAGCTTTTATGGAATCTAAGTTTTTCTTTAGACATTTTGCTCCATTAAAAGCAGGAATTACGATTGAAATTGAAGGATTTATTTTTGCCATATTTTTAGAGCTTCTGAAATTTTCGAAGTAGATACAATAAATATAAACAGAATTTTTTATTAATAATTATTTTGTTTATAAAATTTTAAGATATGAATATATTGTAGTATTTTTCAAAGATAAGTATATTTAGTTAATTAACCAATCAAAATATAACAATGGAAAATCTTTATTTAAAATCAAAGAAATTAGTCTATTTTATAAGATCTCGAATTCAACTTGTAGCTTTACTAATTTCATTGGTTTCTATCTTATTCATTTATTTAAAACTAATTAATATAGAGATGAATAATTGGATTTCCATGAATCCTATTTTTTTGTTTATAACTCAATTATTCATAATTTTAAGTACAATCTTTATAATTCTGTTTTTACCCTCATACCCCCTTCTTTTAATTTTACTTAGGAATAAGGACTTTCCCTTTCGAGAAAAGCTAGGAATTATGGTTGTTTTAAACTTATCATATTACATAATTATTGGATTTTTTGGTTCTTGGATTAATTTACCAATAACATTTGAATATTTTTTTTATTTTACGGTTTTAACTTACTCTTTGCTTATTATAATAGCGATTTTACACGGGCATCGTAGAGGAACACCTTTTTTTTTTAAGAAAGTAAAGAAACTTGATAATCAACCATTAGATGATCATAATTTTTCTTTATCGAATTTTATCTCTAAGAACATTTCTTTAAATTGGATTTTATTAGTCTCGTTTATCGTTTTAATTTGTATAGTAAATCTCATAAATACAAGTATTTTTGCAGGTACTGATCCATGGCTTCACATTTCTATCGTTAGATATATAACAGAAATACATTATATTCCAATGAACGAGTATTATGGAGCATTAGGATTACATGTATTTGGGGTTGTGATTCATTTCTTTTCTGGAATAAATTTAATGATATTACCAAAAATATTTTTGTTCTATACAATCCCCATATTTTCATTAATTTTATACAATTTATTTATGAGAATTTTTAAGAATAAGAATCTCGCAATATTTGGAGTTTTCTTTTTAATATCATCATTTGGATTTTCTTGGTTTATGATGGTTCAATTTTGGCCAACTGGTATTGCTATAATACAGGGATTAGTGATATTTTTTATCCTTTACGTGAGATTACAAAATTTAGTTAAGGAACAAATCCCTAAAAAGGAAGATGTATTATCAAATATCTTATCCTCATATGTTTTGTCTATATTTATATTTATTAGCTCTTTATTGACACATTCCTTGTTGGTAATGTTAATGTTAATTTCTTTTTTATGGGTATATTTGATTTATTTTGCAAAAAACTATAGGAGAGGTTTTGATTTACTACTTTTAGTTATTTTTTTTGGTATATTTTTACTTTTTTACTCATTCAATATCAGTACAGGGCATTTTCAAGTTTTTGATCCATTTAGGATTATACCTTGGTATTATCTGCTTTTAGGGGGCTTCATTTTTGCGTTAATGGTAGCAATACTTCTTCTATTTTATCGGAGATCTATGAATTTTTCCAAAGGTAGGTTTAAATCAATCATAACAGGAAAGGAGAAAAAATTTTATAGACTTACTGAAGATAAATTTATATTTCCATTAATTTTTGGATTGACTATTATTCTTTCTATAGCCTTTACTCTCATCAATTTTTTAGTATTTAATATCTCTTTTGTATTTGTGATATATTTTGTCGAGATGCTTCTTATTAGCTCCTTCGCAATATGGGGAATCTTTCTTTTCCGATATAAACCACGTGGTAAACCTTTGTTCATTTGGGGATTGGCATTGGATGCGCTGTTCTTATTAATGTTTTTATATGATGCGTTTATTGGATTTACTACTTTCTTTTTAAGAGTATACTTTATAACTACGATAATAATTTCAATAGGATTCGTCTCTTATCTGTATAAATTAATAAAATTAAACTCATTTCATAAGAGGAAATTTAAGTTATTCTTAATATTTCTCGTTACTTTTTCGGTATATACCCAAAATTTATTTGATTCAACTGCAATCGAGATTTTTTGCCTACAAAAACGGGAGGTAAAGTCTATACAATGGTATTCAAATTATACTTCTAATAAAGAAGTTATTATTTCAAAATTCGGCTGGTATGCAATTTTTATATATTATGATTATCCTTTTGAAGATAAAAATAAAGAGCTTCCTTTAGAATCAATTCACAACTTTTTATTAGTAGATGACCGGTTAACTCATCCCGATTTACATATATCTAATGGTTCCAATGTATTAAAGAACTTAAAATTGCAATATAATACGGATGTTATTTTAGTATTTCCTGAAGAATTCTATTCACCCTTTAGCTGGACTTTTTTTGATCAACTCAGTGAAGAAGAAATAGAAGCTTATTATAATTTAGATTATTTGAATAGAATTTTTT
>CAZVNH010000002.1:0-45002 GCA_964628575.1 uncultured Thermoplasmatales archaeon
TATAATAAAACTTAAAACTAATACACCAGATTTTGCGAAATTTGGAGATTCAAATGAATTAGAATGTGGAGATTTGATTTATAATATTGGAAATTCAAATGGAGTTTTGGAAAATCATGGTTCTATTGGACGAGTTAGTAAAAATCATTTTATAAGAATGGCTTTAAATGATAATGATTTTATAATGGCTAAACTAAATATTTATCCTGGATGTTCTGGTGGAGGAGTTTATAGATATAAAGAATTAGTTGGAATTGTTACTGAACGCATGAATGGTTATTCATTTATAATAAGTGAAAATGAGATTACTAAATTTCTTAAAGAGGTAGAGGATAGATTGTGGTTGCAGAATTGGTTAAACACAAATAATTGGATTAGTAATTATTAATAAATATAATAAATTAAATAAAAGGAAAATTAAATGGCAGCCGAAGCAAGAACTAAAATATGGTTTGCTTTAACAGGTCTTGGTAGAGAATTGAATTTTAATGATAATGCTGTTACAACTTCTACTCCAACTGCTGCAACATATCATTATGAAGTTTTAACTACAGCAGATACTCCAGAAGCTCTTGATTTAGGTGATGTTAGCACGGTTGAGTTAATTATTATAAGAGCTATAGATTATAATATTGAAATAGATTGTGATTATGTTTCTGCATTTGATGCAGATTTAACAGTAAAAGCTGGAAAAACTCCAGCAGTAATTCCAAATCCTGCTGGAACTGTTTATTGGTCAAGTGTTGAGAGTGATGAAACTCCGGCAGTTGAGTATATTGTAATAGGAACTACTTAATGGGTAAAAAGTGGCTAAAATGTAAAGATGAACAAGGCAATCTTTTAATTTTGGATTTGCCATTTGAATATTGGAGAGATAATCTTGAATGGCTTCCAGGTGGGAGAGGAACTGATTGGAAGTTAAAATTAGAAGATGGGACTTATATTTATAATACGACTGAAAGAGAAGATGAAATTTTGAGATTTAGAAATAGTGGATTTACAAATATTGGATTTAAAGATAATCCAAGATGGTCTTGGGCAATGGGAGCAAATGTAAAAGATATTCCTAAATTAATGAAAAAATATCCAGATAGAACTTATAATCCAAAAACAGGACAATTGTTAGTTAAAAATAGAACTGAAAAGAAAAAATTAATGCGTGAGCATGGGATGGAAGAATATTAATTTTAATTGGGAGATAGAAAATGCGTTATTCTGAAAAAGTTGCAGAAAAATTTAAATATGAAATTGAATGTCCTAAATGTGGAACTCCTTTTATTCCATCAAAAGATGAAAGGGGGAAAAGGAAATTTTGTAAAACTTGTCAGCCAATTTTAAGTGATGAAACATTGTGTTCATCTGCTGGATTATCTGAAACTAAACAAAAAGGAAAAAGGAAATTTAAGGAAAGAAATTGTGAGGAATGCACAACTGTTTTTACTCCTGAAGCACCAAATCAGAAATTTTGTAAAAAATGTCAAGATAAAAAAGATAAAGGAAAGTAATGGGAGTTAAATCAAGTCAATTTGGTAAAGAAATGGAGGAAGCTTTAAGTAGAGGAAAAGGGTTTGAAAAAGCTTTTGAAACTGCTTCTAAAAAATCTAAAGTTAAAAAACTTAAAGCAAAGAAATCTAAAGCTAAGAAATCTAAAAAAATAAAAATTAATAAAAAAGAAACGAATTGGTTAAGAAGAAAGTTGGCTGAGTTGTATTATGGTGAAAATATGCCAATTAGTGAAAAACAAAAACTTTTGCGTAAGAAATTTGAAAATAAAATGAAGCTGTATAAAAAGAAAAATAGTTAGGAGATAGAATAAAATGGCAGAAGAAAAAAGTGAATTAAATGTTAGTCCTGAAAAGCCAAGCGGAGATTCTGACACTTTTTCTGATAACAAATCAGATAGAGAGGAAGCTATTAACGAAATAGGTTCTGCAGTCAGAGAAACGCTTGGAAAACAAGGAACTGAATCTGTAGATGAAAAGAAAGATATAGATGATACTACAGATGTTGATAATGAATTGAAAGATAAATCTGATTCTGATGTAGAAACGTCTGAGCTTGAGGGCAAAGAGGACGATAAATCAGATGATGAATATGAAGAAATTCCTGAATATCTTGTTAGTGCTGGAAGATATTTTGGAAAATCTGATGAAGAGATAATATCTCTTGCTGAAGATGAACCTCAGATTTTAGAGGATATGGCTCGATTGGTGGAAGAAAAAATTCTTAATCCATTGCAGTCGAGACAAGTTTCTAAAATTAAATCTGAGGAAAAGGATAAAACTGGAAAGGAATCTAAAAAATCTTCCTTTAAGTTAGATGATGAATTATTATCTAAACTTGCAGAAGATGAAGATATGTCAGAAGTTATAGAAAAAGTTATTAAACCATTAACAAATGAGTTAAATAGGGTTAATGATGAGCTTGGTTCTTTAAAAGGAGATGTTAAAAATATTGGAACATCTTCTCAAGAAGATATAACTTTATCAAATGTTTCTATAGCTAATGATTTGTTTGATGAAGCTTTTGGAAAATTTCCAGAACTCGGAAAAACTGACGAATTACCAAAATATTCTGATGGTTCTTATGTTCAAATAAGTGAACCATTTAGATTAAGGGGCAAAATTTTTGATATAGCTTCTGCTATTCAAGGTCAGTTTGATTGTGATTTTGGAACTGCTGTTCAAGAAGCTTTAAAATGGTATGCTGGAGGTAAATCTGGAAAATCAGCAGATGAACTTCTTGGTGAGATAAAGTCTAAGGAAAAGAAACTTTCACCAAAACGCTCTCGAAAGAAAGTTGTTAAAAAATATGCTTCTGAGCAAGAAGAAAAGGGTGATATAGTCAGACAAGCTTATAAAGATGCTGGTGTAAAACCTCCAGAATAATTTTAATTGTTTATTAATTTGTAATAAGGAGTAAATGAAGTGGAAACAATTACTATAGACCAAGCCAGAGATATTTTACAAGCTACTTTGCAAGCAATTCTCAAAAAGAGAATTCTTATGACTTATGTTTATACTTCTTATAATCTGTTTAATTCTTTATGGCAGGATAGAAGTAAAATTCAAGGTGGCGATAAAATAGAGGCTTATATTACTCTTGAAGATGAAGGAAATTTCAAACATCGTGGTAATTGGGAAGAAGATACTCATAATGTAGAGAATACTGACCACACTATTACGGTGGATTGGAAAACCGCTTCGAGTAATTTTTCTTATAATGTTGTTGAAATGTCAATGAATCGTGGTGCTGCTCAGATTTATGACAAAATAAACAGCAAAATGAGTAACACTTTACGAGAATTAGTAGATGGCATTTATGCTGCTGCTCCGTCTACTCCAACAAGTTCAACTGATAATGTTCGTCCATTTGGATTATCAGGTTGGTTTCCTTTAGGAACTGATAATTCTACTGGAAGTTGGAATGCAACAACTGCTGATTATGGAGATGGTAATACGTTTAATCCTGGTGGAATAAATGCTTCAACTTATCCACGTTGGAAATCATATTATGCAGACCATAATGGAGATTTGGATGATAGTTTGCTTGTTCTTTTGGATAGAGCAACTCGTAAATTGAATTTTGAAGGCCCATTATTCCCGAAAGCTTTGGATGATACTGGTCGTGGTGGAGGTAAATTTACTTTATATTCCAATGATAATGTTATTGGAAGTTTAAATTTATTGTATGCTAAATCAGATGACCAAATGGGTTATAGAGTTGGTTCTCATTTTGGCAGACCCCCATTTAAAGGTATGGTATTTCAGTATTGTAGTATTCTTGATAGTGCTGATACTACCCGATATGGGACTGACCCAATTTTCGGAATCAATCATGAACTCACTTATCCAGTAATTTTGAATGAGTGGGATTTCAAAGTAGGTAAACCAAGACAAAGAGACCAACAGCACTTAGTGCTTACGGTTGATATTGATTTGGTTTATGGTTATATCTGCGAATCACGGCAGTTCGGCGGTTTTCTAATTAGCCAGCAATAAAGGATTTATGTAAATTATGAATACAAGAACTTGTAAAGTATGTAATCAAGAAAAACAGTTAAAAGGTTTTTATAAATCTAAAACTTTCAGAGATGGTTATACTCCAACTTGCAAAAAGTGTATTGTGAGACGTAATGCTGTTAATAGAAAAGGAAAGGAAAGAAGGCCTGATACTTTATCTAAAACAGCAAAACGAATTGGAAAGTATGATAAAGATTATTTGGCTGATTGGTATAACAAACAATTTAAAAAACAGAAAGGATGTTGTGCTATTTGTGGTATTCATCAATCAGAATTAGGAAAAGCTTTATCGATTGACCATGACCATAATACAAAAGAGCTTAGAGGATTACTTTGCAATTCTTGTAATATAGGAATTGGCTATTTAAGACACGATGCTGAATTGTGTGTTAAAGCATATAACTATTTAAGAATAGGAGATTGAAATAAACGTGAGAACGGTCTGGATAGACTAAGTCTCAGAATCTGGGCCAGAGGAAAAACGTAACTCTGGCCTAAACGTAACTTTTATTTATAGGAGTAAAAAATGAGTAATGTTAGTTTTGGAACGAATGTAAGCGTTCAAAAGAAAAGAGTAAAGTTTATAAATACTAACTCAAGTGCAGAAGTAATTCTTTATGAGGGTATGCCATTTTGTTATCAGTTTGATACAACTACTAATATTCTTGGTTATGATAAAGAAAATGCTGTAGCAGGTGCTACAACTGCTGAAGGTTATTTGAATGAAGGTAAATTTCTTATTGTTGACCTTCCTGATGATGATAATATTCATGCTTTTGCTGGAGTTCTTGCTTCTGGAAGTTATGCTGGTCAAGCTGTGGCAGATGATGGAGAAATTTGGATTGATATTTATGAACCAAATGGAGCTATTGTTCCAGTTAGGGCTGACCAAAATTGCACTGTTGGTAGAACTGTTCTTTGTATTCATAATGCTGAACAACATTTAACTGGCCCTTATTCAAGTGCTGCTCGCCCTGTTGCTATTGCTTGGGAAACTAACAGCGATATTGATGGAGATGCTGGTCTTATTCTTGCTAAATTAGACCCAAATTTATTTTTATGGCAAGTTGGTGATGGAAATAGATTACTTATTGATGACCAAGATGATGCTCAGGATTTTATTGTTAATAGAATTAATGTAGAATCTGTTCAAACAAGTGGTAGATTTACTGCTCTTGATATTACTGCTAAAGTATCTGGTGGTGGTGGATGCCATGCTTGGGGTTATGGAATTGGGCTTCAGGTTGAAGCTACTGTTGATGCGACTATTGCTTCTCATTGTGTGGGAACTGGACTTTGGTTGAATTTTACTGATGGAACACCATCTGAGAATATAACTGCTTGTCAGATTGGTTTAATGTCAAGTGGTGATGTAACTATGACAAGTGCTGGCAGAACTTCAGCTTTGACTTTGACTTTACAAATTACAAATGATGTTACAGCTAACAGTCTTGGTTGGTTATTTCTTGAACAGAATGGAACGCAGCAACCAGATGACCTTATTTTAGGTTCTAATTTGGCAAGTTTGCCTGCTGTCATAATGACAACGGCTGATAGAGCAATAGGAACTAATAATGGTGATTATGCTATTAAAGTTTATCTTGCTAATCAAGCAGGAACTCAGCAATGGTATATACCACTTATGTCGTCTCTGTAAAATTTAATGGCTTTAGCCGTGTGCCAGAAAACACGGCTTTTTATTAAAATCTTATAGGAGATGGAAATTATGAAAGTAGATGTTGCACAAGTATTAAAAAATATTACTGGTCAACCTATGAAGGATACAGATGCTAATGGGGAAGCTACTGACGCTACTTTAAAATTAGCTATAGTTAATGCTTTACTTAGTCCAGTTCAGAAGGAAACTGGTATTGATAAAGTTAAAAAGTATGAATTAGCTAAAAAAGTTTACCAAAATGATGAAGTAGATTTAAATGAAGATGAAATAAAACTTATTAAAGATAGAGTTGGTGAGGTTTTTCCTCCTTTAGTTGTTGGTCAAATCTACGAAATTTTAAAAGTTTAATTTATAAACGGAGGCAGGTTTATATATAAAGGAGATGGTTTCTGTCTCCGAGGCAGCTTAGGGCTGACGAAAGTTGGCCCTTACTGTCTTTATTAAAAATAAGGAGTTGAAAATTGGCATCACTTCAATTAAATTTTTCCGATGTATATAATCGTGTATCAAGTTTTCTTGGTTGGGGAAGTTCCCCGTCTGGCACAAATTTAACAAACGCTAAAAATATAGTTTATCGTGGTTATATAAATTTTTTAAATCCTGTAATTGAGCTTGCTGGAAAGAGAAAAAAATATCTTTGGAGTTTTCTTATTAAATATGGTGAATTGGTTACAAAGGATGACCAATGGGTTTATGAGCTTCCTTCTGATTATGAAAATGTGGATATTTGGTTTGAACATGATGAAGATAGTGGTTATCCAAGAATAAAGAAAATTGACCCACAAATGTTGTTAAGGAAAAGGTCAAATTGCAGTTCTTCAAGTTATCCAACTTTTTGTGCTATAAGAGCAGGGAGATATGATAAATCTGCTGGTCAAATATATGAAGTTATGTTTTTTGAAACTCCAAATCAAGCATATAATATTCCATATTATTATGTAATATCTCCACCAAAACCAGAGGATTCTACAGATGTTTTTATTGGTGGAGTTTTTGCATCTGAAGTAATTATGGAATGTGCTTTAGCTTTAGCTGAACAAGAATATGATGATATTATTGGACATCATACTGCTCTTGTTAAAGAAAAAATTGCAAATTTGATAGAAATGGATAGAGGCCACATTCCTGAAACTGTTGGTAAAATAACTGACGGTAATATAAGAGTTATTAGTTTTGCAAGACCATTAAATACAATTAGTGAGGATACCATTTACACATGATAAAAACTAAAGTTTGTTCTAAATGTAAAAAGAGAAAATTTTTATCTAAATTTGCCAAACAAAAAGCTGGTAAATATGGTGTTACTCGTATATGTAAAGAATGTTGTAAAAAGTATCAAAAAAAGCAAAGGAAGCGAAATCCTGTTCCAGATATGAAATATAATTTAGGTAAAAAATTTGGAATTACACCAAATGATTATTTTAAATTATTTAAAAAACAAAAAGGCAAATGTGCTATTTGTGGTAAACATCAAATTAATTTTAATCGAAGATTAGCTGTTGACCACAATCATAAAACAAATGAAATTAGAGGACTTCTTTGTGTAAATTGTAATAGTAAGTTAGGTTGGTTTGAAAAAAGAAAAAATAAAATTTTAGATTATTTAAAGGAGCGTTAATATGTCAATGGGAAACATAAATTTTGAATTGCAAAAAGGAACAAACATGCTTATTGGTTCTGCTTCAAGAAGTTCTGCTGAAATTGGTGATGGTGCTGATGAACAAGTAGAAGTTGCTGTTACTGGAGCGGAACTTGGTGATTATGTTTTGGCTGTTAGTTATAGTATTGATGCAGCTAATATTACTTTAACTGGTGATGTTACTGAAGATGATGTTGTAACCGTGAATTTTATCAATTGCACAGGTGCAGCAATTACTCTTGGTGCTGGAACAGTTAGAGTTCTTGTAGCAAAAAGATATACTGACCTTTAATGGGAGCTTATAATGAGTAAATATAAAAACACACGGTTGGATATTGTTCCAGGTCAAGGCGGTTCTGTTCGTGTAACTATTGATGATAATGTTGGACAAGGAAATGATGGAGATAGTTTACCTTGTAAGAAATGTTGGATTATTGCAGATAGTTCAAATACTGGAAATGTTCGTGTTACTATAGGAACTGATTGCACAGCTACAACTGGAATTCCTGTCCCTGAATTTGGAACAAATCATTTTATCTTGGAAATTGAAATAGATGATGTATCAAGTCTTTATTTCTATGACTCTGTTGATGATGATATTGTAGATATTCTTTATCGTGAATAAAAGGTATTTAAATTAAATATTATGGCTAATGAAAATCAAAATAGTGATTTTGCAAAAAAGGGCGATATTTTAGAATTGAGATTGTATTTTCCAATAAAGGGATTTAACAGAGCTACATCTTATGTTGACCAACAGTTAATAACTACTCCATTATGTAGTAATATTAGGTTAGTGGATGTAGCAGAAGAGAGGTCAAGGGGTGGGCAAAGACCAGGATTGGATAAAGCATATACAACACAAGTAAGTGGTGCAAGCCATCCAGTATTGGTTATGACCTCTATTGTTTCAACTTATCTTGAAGCGGAGACTTAATATGGGTAGTTTTTCAAATTATCTTGAGAATAAAGTTCTTGACCACGTTACAGGTAAATCGTCCTATACAGCACCTACTGTTTATGTTGCATTATCTACAGCAGACCCAACAGAGGATGGAAGTGGTGTAGCTGAACCATCTGGGAATAATTATGCAAGAGTAGAAACTTCATCAGCTACTTGGAATTCTGCATCATCTGGTGCAACAAGTAATGCTAATGCAATCACATTTCCAGTAGCATTAGGTTCTTGGGGAACGATAACACATTTTGTTTTATATGATGCTGCTTCAGGAGGCAATATGCTTGCTTATGGTTCTTTGGCTTCTTCACAAAGCGTCTCTGCTGATGAGAGACCAAAATTTGCCTCAGGGGAGTTGGATATTACTTTGGATTAAAAATTATGGCTGATTGGATTGGTATAGATGGTTCACATCTTCATTCCCTTTGTGGGGAAGCTACTCCAGGTGGAGAATTGGATGAAGCTTTAGATGGGGATGAAGGCCATCCTTGGATTCATTATACAAATCACGTCCATTGGTTCATATTGGATTTGGGTGACTCTTACAATATTACACAGGTAAGAGGAAGGTCAAATACGTTTGACGACCCAAAAGATGTTGACATTTATGTTAGTGATGATGTTGAAAATTTTGGTGATGCAGTCGTAGAAGAAATTTCCACTTTCCGAAATAGAGCAAATTGGTCAACTGTCGAAGTAACCCCTAAAGTTGGCAGGTATATTAAAGTTAATATTTTGGACACAGAAGATGGAAGTAGAGTTATTGGTTGGGGTTTTGAAGGTCCACTATACACAATATTTGATGTTTATGGGGCTGTTCCTGTTGATGTTGAAATATCAGGCTCTTTATCAGCGACTTCATCTTTGTCGGGTAATATGATAGCTACTGTAGTTCCTCCGATTGATGATAGACCTCCAACTTATGACCCTGATGCGAGTTGGGATGAAGATACTGGAGCGTGGGTTAGTCTTGAAGTTTATGGTGGAGATATATATAAAATCAATCTTGTTATTATTGGCCAAGATGATAATGGAAATGGTGTAATCTATTATGGGTAATTTAAAATGTCAATAACCTTTCCTGGATATGTAATGGTTGTTATAGAAGAGCTTGCTGAACCTTATGATATTTATAATGAAACATATTTAATGGATTTTTGGCAAGATGGGCAAGAATATGGATATTGGTATTCTTCTGAAGGAGTTTGGGGGCCAGATGGATTATGGGTTCAAGCTTTTCTTGGTGGTGTTGAAACTCCATTTTTTGAATTAGCCCTTGATGGGGATACTTTCTTTTATAGTGAATTAACAGATTTTCTTGACGACCCTGTAACTTTTTATTTTGAAAATAATATAGCAATTCCAGCTATAGGCGGTAGTTGTGTTTTAATGTGGGTAAAAGCTGCAAATCCAACTCCTTCTAACAACGCAACAGGTGTATCAAAATACTTAATTAATCTTACTTGGGAGCTTCCTTCATAATGGCATTGTATAGTAGAGTATATTTTAATATTGGTAGTGAATGGATTTATCAAGGCGAAACTGAGGAAACTTCTTGGTCAGTTAGCAAATTTAATTTACAGTATGCTCAAGCTTATCAATGGAGAGTTGATATTTATGATTCTGAAACAGGAGTAACTACTACTGGAGATGAGTGGGCATTTACAATAAAGAATTGTCCAGCCAGTTTTGATTTGGATAGACCAGAAGATTATGATGAAGAAAAGGTTTGGGGATGGGATGGCGAAGATTATAATTGGATTAGTGTTTATGATGGATTTGATGTTGTGAAATTTGGTGGTGGAAGATATAAACAACAGTTAGTTGTTGTAGGATATAATACTGTTTATTTTGGAGAAACTTAATGCCTACATTAACACAATTAGGTGCAACTCACGGATTTACTGCTGGTGATTTAAATACTGATGGCTATGTTGCAGTTATTCCTGCATTTCAGAAAGTTTACTTTGCTGATGGTAGAACAGAAGGAGATGGAGGTTATAATAAATTAGATTTTATAAATACAAGATTAGTTGGTGAAGCATCTGGAACATTTACTGCTGAAGAGCTTGTTGAACAAGCTACAAGTGAAGCAGCAGGAATTTTTATTGAAACAATAGGAACTGGAGCAACTGCTTGGCATTTAGTTTATAGAATAACTACTACTGAATTTGATAGTGAACATGTTGTAACTGGTGCTGATTCAGAAACGACTGTAACTCCAACATCTGTTGTTGCTCCTCCACATTGGACACCTTGGACTTTAACAACTGGAGATTTTCCTGATGGTGGAAGCAATATAGGTTCATTATATCTTGGAAGAATTTTTTTAAATGATATGTATCATCCCCATCAATGGATTTGTAGTCGTGCTGGAGACCCATTAGATTTTGATACATCAGAAGATGATGTTGGTGCAGCAATATCAAGTCAAACATCTGGATTAGCAGGTAAAATTGGAGCACCATTAATAGGATTTATTCCATATAAAAATTATTATCAAATTTTTGGGTGTATTGGAGAATTGTGGATAATGAGGGGGGACCCTGCAACAGTAATATCATTTTCAAATTTAAGTTATGCTGATGGGCTGTTTAGTCCAACAAGTTGGTGTTTTGATGATAAAGGAAATTTGTATTTTGTTGGAAATAGTGGATTTTATAGACTTCCTGCGGAAGCTGCAACATCAAATGTCGGCCCCGAAAATTTAACCTTATCAAAATATCCAAATTTATTTAATCAATTAAATTTAAATAGAAGAACCGACAGAGTTGTTGTTGCTTATGATAAAGATAGATTTGGAATTATTTTTACTGCTGTTATGATGGATGGAGCTTGGTCATTTTCATTTTTTTATGATATAAGAAATAATTCTATGTGGCCTGAAGAATATGCTACTAATGCAATTCCAGCTTCAGCATATTATTTTGATTCTTATAGGGGAGATTATAGAAAATTACTTCTTGGGGGGCAAGATGGATATGTAAGAGCTTTTGATGAAGATGCAAAAGATGATGATAATGGAGCTTCTGATTCAGCTATTGATAGTTATATAATTTTAGGCCCAATTGATTTATCTCCATTAGTAGCTGGAGAAGGAAAACTCCAAGAGTTGATAATAGATTTGTCAGAAGATACTGATGGATTAAGTTGGTCTCTATATTCTGAGGATTCAGCAGAAGCATTAATTGATGGAATAGAAGAAGGAACTTTATCACCAATAGATAATGGAACATTTAGTAGTGGAGGACACCAAAATTCAATACGAACACATGTTAGGGGAAAATATTTGGCAATAGAATTAAATAACGATTCATCTGGAGAATCATGGGGATTGGAAACAATTGAATGTAAAATTAAGGTTGTTGGAAGAAAAAAATAAGGAAAAAATAAATGGCAAGAATTAAAAGAAAAGAAACAAGAAGTCAAGAATTTTATCGGAAAGCTCTTAGTGAATATGGTGGAAGATATGGGCAAGCGATGGGAGAAATATATCAAGCAAAAGAAACTGCTGCAAAACCAATTAGTTCTGCCTATGGACAGTTAGTTGGATTATTTGAATCAGAGGGAGGTTATGGTGCTGGACAAAGAGCTTTAATTGAAGAAGAAAGAAAAAGAAATATTGCATCAGCTTTTGGACAAGCAATACAATCTGGAATGTGGTCAGGGACAATGGCTGCGGGAGCACAACAAAGGGCGGGAAGGTATGCAACTCAACAATTGCTTGGGGTTGAAGATATAAGAATAGAGAAGTTAGCACAATCATTAGAAGCTATGGGGGCTGCTGAGGAAGCAAGAACTTTAAGAATGACACAAGCAGGACTTACTGGAGCACAAACTATAGGACAACTTGCTGCTGCTGCTCCAACTTATTCACAATATTATGACCCTGGAGAGACAGCAAGATATACAGCAGGTATGCAATATTTAACCCAAAAAATGCTTGCCGATAAAAAAGCAGAAGAAGCTGAAAGAGAAAGACAATTTGAAACTGAGCAAGAAAGAAGATTTCAATATAAAGTTTATTAATGAGATTTTATAATGTCAAGAAAATTAACACCTGTAATATCTGGTGATTGGGTAACGGTAGAAAACAATTTTAATATAATTTCAAGAGAACTTAGTGAAGTTTCTTCTCCAATATTTTCTGGATTAACTTTATCTGGATTAACTTCAAATAGACTTTTAAAAACTGATTCAGATATAGAATTAAAATCTGTTTCAGATTTAACAAATTGGGTTGCTGGAACTACAAATCAAATTTCTGTTTCTGATGATGGTGATGGAACTGTTACTTTAGCAATAACTAATCCACTTGACATTCCAGGAAAATTAACTGCTGGCTCGTTTAGTTCTCCAATAGATGTTACTGATGTAAGAGAATATGGTTTTGAAATTCATTATTCTGGAAATAATTATAATGCAACTGGAATTAGGTCAAGAGCTTCTGCTGTTACAACAGACACATCTACACAAATTCAAGGTGGTTTATTTCAAGCAGCTAATAATGATGGAATAAATGTTGGAGTTCTTAATGGTTTAATTGCTGAAGCTATAGGAAAATCAGATTCTACTGCTGCTACAATATCTATGATGAGAGCAGGGATATTTAATGCGGAATGGAATTCAAAAGATACCGTTACAGATTTAAGAACTTTGCATGTTAGAATTCATACAAGAAATAATGCAACCGAAGGATACATTTCAAATTCTGGTTATGGAATTTATATTGAAAATGAAGCTGTAGGTGGAAATGGTCAAGCATTAAATGCTGGAATATATTTTAAAGCTACGAATTTATCTGGTGGAAATAAGGCATTTGATTATGGAATAGATTTTAGTGGTGGAACTTATAATACTGCTGAGATTAAGCTTTCAAGTGGGGACACTATTGAAAATCTTACAATAGGTCAGTTGAATATAAATAGTGATTTAGTAGTTTTTTCTGGAGAGGTAGAAGCAACTACTTTTACTATTGAAGAAACTACACTTTCGATTGATGAATGGACATACCTTGATGGATTAGACCAAGCATTAAAAACCAGCGATAGCCCAACCCATCCAACCATAACTTTGACTGATATAGATGATGGAAGAATACCTTATAGTTCTGCTGGAACATTAGTAGATACAAGTTTATTGACTTGGACACCAGCGACATCTACTTTTGGAACTGGCAGTATAGATATGACTGGTTCATTAAAATTAGGGACTAACGCAATTATTACACTTCCAAGGGCAAGCAATTACGGATATATATTACAACATTCGGGGGGTGCTACATCAAACGGGGCAAGAGGAAGTTTTTATCCGCAAAACGATGATAGTGGAATGGTTTTTTATATTATTCCAAAAGGGACTTCAGGATGGAATACTCAAACTGGATTAGCATTATGGAATACTGATTTTATAAATGATTCTTCTAATTGGGAAAGGTTATATCTTACTGCTTCTAAAAGTTATTATAGTATAGAAATTGCAAAAGCAGGGACAGGAACAAATTTATATCCCTTATATTTTCAGATGGGTGGAAACAATGCTCTTGTAATAGACACCAATGCAGATGTAGATATTCCTAATGATTTAACGGCTGGAACAATTCAAGCAGATAATGGTTATACAGGAAGTTGGGTAAATGCAGAAGCAAATACAGTAACAGTTGTTGGAGGAATTATAACAGATGTATCATAATATTATATATAATAGTAGAAAGGAAATGTAATGCCTACAATATCTGATGAATGTGGATTTGAAGTAACTTCTGATAATTTACAAGTTAGAACTACTGGAAATAATGATAAAATTATTATAACCAAGGATTTGTCAGCAGATGAAGCAGCTTCCTTGGTTTATTTGGCTCAACAAGAAGGTATAACACTTTCAATTTCAATTAAATTAAAAGAACCATAATATTTTAAAATTAGGAAAATAAAATGAATAAAAATCCAATAACAGGTTATGCTTATACTAAAGAAAAAGGATATGGTTGGATTGACCCTGAAACTGACGAAATTGTTTATAGCAGAGAAAAACCTCCTGGTTTTGAAAGGCAAATCCCTGAAGGTGTTTGGCCTGAAGGAATAAAACATTTAGGGGGTAAATTGTGGGAAGTTCCAAGTGCTTATGGTATGGGATTGGCTCAAGCTCAAACGAGAGGAGCTATCTCAATTACTCCTGAATATGGTTCTTCTAAATGGGCTGAACAAGAAAAGGAATATTTATGGCAAAGTGAATATGATAGATTGAGACAGGAGTGGAGTGCTGCTGATGATAGAGTTATAAAATCGGGATTACCTGATTGGAGAAAGCAAGTAATAGCAGCAGAGAATTTTTCAGAATTTAAATTAAATAGTCAGAAAGTAAAATCTAAAGTATATGATATAGAAAGAAAATTAGAACAAATAAATAATGCAACTAACTTGGATGAAAGAACTAAATCAAATGCAAGAATAAATTTACTTACTCAGAGTATGCCAAGAATTCCTCAATTAACATCTGCTCAAAAACCTGGTGCTCCAACTGCTATAACTACTTTGGAAAAAGATATTGATTGGATGGTAGGTAGATTGGAAGATGCTTCTTCTTGGAGACCTGGAGCTTATAATTTAAGCGGAGTAGAGGCAATTTCTATGCTTAAAAAATATATTCCTGAAGCTGGTTGGTTTGCTAAAAATACAACTCAAAAAATTCAGATATTTTCCGTGTTGGATAGAGTTTTAAGAAAACATAAAGAGATAGAATGGACTGATAAGGAAAGTAAACAATTTGCAGAAGAATTAGGATTACTTCCTAAATTAGCTGAAATCCCGCCTATGGAAAATATGGTTCGGATTCAATCACCAACTGGTGAAATAATGGATGTATCTTCAGATGAATGGGAATCAAAACAAAAAGAAGCGGAATCTGAGGGTTGGAGGGTGATGGAGTAATGGCTATAGAATTTAAAACAGCAAAACCTGTTACAGAACCAAAAGTATCTTTTGAATCGGCAGTTCCAATTGAAGAAGCTGAAGTGAGAAAAACTTCTTCTTTGTTTGGAACTTTTGCATCAGCTTTTGGTCAAAGTGTAATTAATAAGCCTGCTGTAATGTTAAGAGGAGCAGAGGTTTATACTCCTGGAAAAGCTTATGGTCTTGACCCATTACTGGAAAAGGCAAGCATAACTTTACAGTCATTACAAAATCCAGAAGAAGTTGAAAGAATTGCAAAAATTGCTGGTGGGAAATTGTGGCCTACTGGTGAAGATAGAAAATGGTATCAAATTGAAACTAAATATATTCCAGAAGTTTTAAATACTTGGGCTGCAAATGTTGGAGACCAAATTCCTCTTTTACTAACAACCTTTGCTGGAAGAGCTTTAGGAAGAATTGCTGGAGCACCTTTGGCTGCTGCTGCTGGAGCAACGGCAGCTTTAGTTACTGGGGGGCCTGACCCAACAGACGTGGCAACTGCTCCATCTGTAGCTGCAATAACCTCTGAAGTTACAGCACATATTGGAGGGGCTGCTCCATTAGTTGCTATGGAAGCGGGTTCTTTTTTAGATGATGCAAACCTTCTTGGAATAGATAGAGATATAGCAGAAAGATATGCAAGAATGTATGGTATAGGTTCTGGAGTTATTGAATATGCTCAACAATTATGGATGTTAGGAAGGTATAGAGCTTTATCTAAACCAGCACAAAAAACAATTATTAAAAAAATATTATCTCATGTTGGAGGTTCAGTAGTTGAAGGTTTGGAAGAAGTTTCACAACAAGGATTAGAAAATAAACTTCTATTAAAAGCTGCTGAAGAAATGAAAGAAAGAAATCCTGATTATGAGATTCCAAATTTAGCTACTTGGCAGGGAGCAAAAAGGGCTGGAATTATTGCTACAGGTGTTGCTGCCATAACTACTTTACCTGCAACTACACTATCTGTAACTCAACAAAAAGCAAAACAATTAAGAGAAACCAGAGCATTAAAATTGTATGATAATCAGCAAACAGAAATTGATAATCAAGTTAAAACTAATGATACAACTTTAAATCCTGAAAAAATAGCTCAACAAAAAACAAATACTCCAACTTCAAGACAAAGAATAGATGTTCAAACAAAATCAAGACAATTAGGATATACAAGAGACCAAAGACAAAATTTATATAATGAACTAACTGGAAAATCCTGGGAGGAATTTAATCAAAGAGATGCTCAAATTATAGTTGACTATTTTGATAATCAACTAAATGCAATAACACAATCTGATAAAATTGGAAAAACTGGATTAAAGGATAGAGAACAAAGGATATTAAGAGGTCTTTCAAGAACAGAAGATAATTTTAATAAATTAATTGATTTTATGATTTCTGGAAATCCTTTATCAGAAAATTCAAATATCAGAGAATTCCAATTTGACAAATATCAAACAATGGCAGAAAGAATTTATAAGAGGTCAAAAAAGCCTAATAAACCTTTTATAAGTTGGGCAAGAGAATTACAACCTGCTCGAAATGTTTTATATGATATAGAGATGGAAACAGGAACAAATCTTTATAAAAATTTTAAAGCAGCAATTTATGATTCAACTATTGCAAATCAATCTGCTACTAATCTTGTAAATAATGTTTTGGAAAGAACTGGAATAAAAAGAAGATTAGAAACAATTTCAGTTAAACAAAATGAATATTTAAGATGGTGGCTACATGACCCGACAGATGAAGTCGGAAAATCATCTTGGGAAAACATGAATGAAAAAACTCGTAATATTGGAGTTGCTTTAAGAAATTTATATCAAAGTGAAGGTAAATATAGAATAGGTTTGCTTCGTTTTAAATTATGGGCTGAATATAACAAAAAACCAAAATCTGTAAAAAAAGCACAAGCAGATGTAATTTTGAAAGAAGGAAAGGAAGCTTTAGCAAAGGGGAATTTTAAAGATTGGATAATGAAACAAGATTGGGTTGCAAGGGAAAATTATTATCCATCAGTAAGAGAGGCACAAAGTTTAGTTGATGAAATAGTTACTTCTTTAGCTCCAAAGGATATATTAAAGAAATTTAGAAGATTGCCTTCTACAGTTCCATTTGAAGCTTATTCAAGAGAAGGAAAAGGTTCACCAATTGAAGGTTCTGTAATAAGAAATACAGTAAACCATTTTACTCGAATAAATACTGCATTGCTTACAATGGATAATCTTGTCAATTTTTGGAAAACTTTTGAAGGAATAAATCCCCAACAATCTGATATAGATATAATGAGAGATTATGTAAACAATATTTTGGGTAGAGGAACAAAACAAAAACTACCTATACGATGGGCTAAAAAGGCTTTAAGAGTTTTTTGGAAATTTTACTTTCTTAATCCATTTAAAGGGGCTTGGTTTTTTACTCGAAATATAATGCAATCCCCCGCTTATGGAGCAACACAATTAAGTTGGAAGGAATCTGCTATTTCATTAAAAGATATAGCATTAAAAAAAGGAGCTACTGAAAGAGTTGAAGATAAAGAATTAATGTGGAAATCTGGTATTTCTGAAAGAATGCCTGTATATCAAGAATGGATGATGTTAGAAGAGAGTAAAATAAGAGACCCTGTTCGTGGATATTTTGCAAATCTTGCTGAAGAATTTGGGAAAGTATTTATTTATTCAGATGAAATAAATAGAACAATAACCTGGCTTCCAATCCATAGGGCTGCTCAGAGAAATATAGAAAATTTAAGAGCAGGAAAAATAAATTTTAAGCAATTTGTTCATAGATTAAAATTAGACACTCTTCACCCAAAACAACAAATTGATTTGGTAAATCTTATTGAAGAAGGAAATGATAGAGAATTTATAAGACAAGTTGCGGAATACAAAACAGAAAATATTCATTTTAGATATAGAACTGGATTACGTTCTCCTTCCGAACAAACTTTAGGAGGTAGAATATTAGTAGGTCTTATGGTATATCCAAGAGGGGTTTTTAACCTCGCTTGGCAAAACTCTTTAAAACCTATGTATGAAGGAATAAAAACAGGAAATTTAGGTCAAGCTTATAGAGGATTAGGAAATTTAGTTGCTTTATATATTGGAGCTTCACTTGCTCGAAGGTTGCTTTATAAACTAACTGGAAGAGAAGCTTATGGATTAACTCAAACAATATTTGGTTATTCTCCTTTAGCTCCTGGCCCTGCTTGGTTAATTGAAAAAATGAACAGATTTAGTTGGACAGTTCAAGAAAAAGGAATGAGTGCTGCTACAGTAAATGAAATTGGTTCTACAATGGGAGATATGGCTGAATTTTTAATTCCATTTTGTGATATAGCTATTAATAGATATGAAGCTAAAAAAGATGTTCGTGGAGTAACCTTTTGGAACTTAATGAAAAAAGAATTAATGAGAAAATATTATCAAAGAACTGGAAAAAGATACACAAAAACCAACCGTGATGATTGGCAGAAAATAGTTCATGTTTTATTTTCTGGTGGTTATGAAATTCCAGAAAAAAAGAAAAAAAGGAAGATTTGGTAAAATTATGGCAAAGAAAAAAAATATGACAACTAAAGAGTATCTTATCTGTATAGATACTAAATTAAAAAATTTAAAAGAACAATTTGATAATCATTTAAAACATCATTGGGCAATAACAATAGCTTTAATAACTATTATCGGAACTGGTGTTATTAAAATAATTATAGAGTTAATTTGTAAAATAGTTAAATAAAAATAGCCCATAATAATTCTGACTTACTATGGGCTAAACAAAGAAAAGGAGTAAATAATGGTTTAGTTAAAAATAAATAATAAGTGTAGGTTTTTTTAATTTCTTTGCTTTATTTATAGAATCTTTTGTTCCATTAGATTTTCCATCCCAAAAAGCAAGTTTCATATCAATCTTTTTTTTCTTCAATTTTTTCGAGAAGTATAGTATTAAGTAATGAAAAACAATGAGGGCAAAAAAATGATGGTATTTCAAAAATATTTAAAATATTCTTTTGAAGTTCTACTATTTTTGAAAATCCACAAGAGCATTCTATTTTTAACTTTATCGTTTTTAACATTTTAATCCTCTATTATCTCACATCTTCTAAATTTTTAGCATCTAATTCTGATACCCCACCATTAGTCAGCCTTTTTTTATTTTCATATTTTGCTACAACCATACGATACAATTCTAATTTAACCCCTTCTAAAACTCCAATTACTTCATTTAAATTATGATATTTTAATCCAACTCTCATTATATAATTATGAATCATTGAAATAATTATATAATTTAATTCACCCGATGATGGAAGTTGAAATTCAAATTCACCATCAATATGATTCAACAATTCTTCCCATCGAGTTTTATCTTGTTTTTTAATATAAGGAATAATAATCACCTCCTTTATTTATTATGTTTATAATATTTTAAAGCTTTATTTTTATACTTTTCAAACCATCCATAGCAATGATTACAATATTTACACAACAATCCTCTCACTTTTCCAGTTTTATGGTCATGGTCAACACAAAACTTAATTTTAAATTCAGATTGATGTTTACCACAAATGGCACAACAACCCTTTTGTTTTTTAAACAAAGAATTATAATCTTTCAAAGATAAATTATATTTACTTTTTAAAAACCTGGCTCTTCTTTTAATAAAACTTGGTTTATGTCTTTTGTAATATTCTTTTCTTTGTTCCAACTTTCTTTTTCTATTCCTTTTATAATATTTTTTATGATAGATTCTTTGTTTTTCACGAATATTATTTCTATTTTCTTGATAATATTTTTTCATATATTCTCTATGATGTTTCTTTTTATCAAACATCTAATCACCATATTTTTTAACAATAGAAATATCTACTTTAAGAGGAACTGAAAGAATTACACTATTCTCCATTATATTTTTAATTTCTTTAGCAACCCATTTCATATATTTTTCATCCACTTCATAAACAATTTCATCATGAACAGTTAAAACTGGTTTTATTTCAATAGTTGGATATTTTAAATACCAGGTTCTAACATTATTCATTGCAATTCTTAATATATCTGCACAAGCACTTTGAATTAAAAAATTGAATGCTTGTCTAAATGCTTTATTTCCAGTAAAATCTAATCTTCTAATTCTACCAAATATTGTTTTAATTGGTTGATGATTTTGAACTCTAAATCTTGTTTCATTTATTTTCTTTTGAACTTTTGGGTATAATTTAAAAAATGAATAAAACCATTTTTTAACTTCATCTTCATCTCTATTCAACCTTTCTGCAACTCCCCAAGGAGAAGAGCCATAAAGAATTGGAAAATTTACTCCATTCTTACCTATATATCTTTCTTCTTTATATTTCTCTAAATGTTTATTATATTCTGGATGAGATTTATATAATTCTGGTTCAGGTATATTTAAATTAAAACAAGCATTAGCAGTTGTTAAATGTAAATCCTTGTTCTGTTTTAATGCTGTAATCATAGCACCATCTTGACAAACAGAAGCACAAACTCTAAGTTCCTGATTATCAAAATCTGCTTTTATAAAGACTTTACCTTTTGGAGCAATAAACAAATTTCTAAAATTTGTTTTCATTTCTTCCACCATTTATTTGTTTTTTCTAATTGTTCTCTTTTTCTCTTATAATCAATAAGAGAAATTTTACCATAAGCAAGTTTCCATTGCAAATCCTCAGCTTCTTTTGTTATTAAAGTCGGTCGTCTTTTTGACCCTTTACCCATCGTATAAATCTTCCAATTTTTCATTAAATTCATCTTCTATAAGAAGATTTTCTTTAATAAACCTCACAACTCGCTCAGCTTCCTGCTTATCATCAAAAACCAAAACATGTTCTCCTATAAGTTTTACTTTATTAGCTTCAACTATTTTCATTTTTATTCCTCATCTATATATTTTAATAAATCTTCTTCACTAAATTCTCTTAAAGTATTGTGATTATTCATTTTAAAAATGGAAGCTGCTTCCTTTTTATTTTTAGCAACGCATTCATCTTCAAAATCTGGAAAGTAACAATGTGATTTAATTAATAAATTATATTTTTTCATTTTAAAATTCTCCTGGTCTCGGTAAATTTTGTAAATTAGGATTCCTTGAACTTAATCTTCCTGTAACTGTTCCAGTATTTTTATAATCAGTTCTTATTCGTCCATCCAATTGCACCCAATCTTCAAATGGATTAACAGATTTTTGCATAAAATCAGTAACTTTATTATATTTCCTAAGTAAATCTATAAACTTGTGTTGTCCAGCGAGTTTCTGTAATGAACTCTTAGAAACACTTAAATCTCCTCCATCAGTAAGTTCAGTTATTTTTAATCCAAGATACTTAGTTATAATTTCAACTAATTGCTTTGGGCTATTAAAATTAAATGATATAACTTCTGAAGTATCATCAAATAAATTCTTTTGAATTCCATAAGGCAATTTAGCAGATTTAACCATCTCTAATTCTAAATTAAAAATCAAATCTTTCAACTCTTTCTTCAATGGCTCAACTTTATCCTTATCTGCAAGTATTCCATTAACCGCCAAATCTCTTAAACTAAATTGAAAAGGCATTTCTATTGAATAAAATAATTCATCTAACTTCTGATGTTGTAATTGAGGAGCAAATACTTCATAAAGTTCCCAAGTATTAATACTATCATTAATTGCATATTCATAAAATTTTGGATGATTCTTAGGTAAACCTTCAACATCTTTATAATCAATAACTTTCTTCTTCTTTAATACATATCTTGCTAAATATTTTAATCCAGTTGGTCGATTTTCATCTAAAAGATGTGCAGCAGTTTTTGTGCAAAATATATTCTTTGTTAAATTTTTTAGTCCACATTTCCAAAAAACCATTAAATCAAATGGTGCTGAATGAAAAACAATCTTTTTTATATTATCCCAAAATTGTAAATTTATAAATCCAATTATATCTGCATATTCTTTATTCTCAAATAAATCTATATAACAAGCATTCTCTCCATTACAAAATGATATTCCAACTAATCTTAAATCATCATATCTTAAAGATGTTGTTTCAGTATCGACAGCAAATTTATCTGATTGATTATTATCAAACCAATCTTTAGTTTCTTTAAATATTGTTATAAATTGTCTATTCAAATTTTATATCCTTTATAAAATTTAGCAACTATGTTCATAATTCAATATCACTTTCAACCTCATTTCCCCAAACATCCCAACCAGGAGTTTTTTGTCGAGCAAAAAGTTCTATTTTAGACTGCATTGGAAACATTTCTGTTATTCTATTTCTAATAGTATTTGGTTTCTGACTATGTTTTCTTTTTCTTTCAGATAAAAATTGTTTAATATTTCTACTTCCTCTTGGTTGTGGAATCTTTCCCTTCTTAGCAATTAAACAAATCTCAACAGATGATAATGTATAATATCCTGGATTTGTTATTTCTTTTTCCCAAACAAAAGCAATAGTAGAATATTCAAATCCCCATTTTTCCATTAATGGAAATGCTTCATTTAGTTTTGGACCTGTAGTCCATAAAAATAACAAACAATTCTTATCTGCAATCAACCAAATTGGTAATTTATATAAATCTTTCATAGACATATACTTATATGGAGTTTGATTTTCTCCAGATAATAAACTTTCTGGAGTTAAACATCTACCAGCATTATATTCCCAAGGCGGGTCAGCGTATATAATTTGATATTTTTTATTATTCATCTTCTAAAAATTCTTCTTTACAATATGTATCACAAAAATAAAATCCAGTCTCTTCATCACATTCAATACAATCTTCACATCCTATCCGACCACAGTTCTCACACACTTCAAAATCTTTAAAACAACTATAACAAAAAGCATTTAAACAAAGTTCACACATACAAAAATTAAGTTCATCTTCACTTAAATAATTATCACAATGTGGATTAGAACATTCTATTTTAGGATATTTCATTTTCATACCGCCAGATTTCTAAACCAAGTTCCAAACCTAAAAACAAAAATGAAACTTCTCTACTTTTATATCTTCCTGCATTCTTAAAAGCCCACCATTTTATTGCAAAAGGAAGAGCTAAATATCCTGAATGAAGAAATGCTCTCCAATTAACACTTAACGTAATTTCTGGATTTTTACCAAATTGAATTTGCATAATAGTTTACTCCCAATTTAGTTGTTCCAAAGCATATTTGTTAAGAGCTTCTTGTGCTTCCTCTTCAGTATCAAATGGGCCATGTTTAAAAGCCCACGTTTCATCCCAAAAATACCATTTACCGTCTTTTCCTTTATGAATCGGACTCATTATAAACTCCTATTAGTTTGTTTTGAATAACCAACCAATTTATGATAGTTCCTTTCAAGTTCTATTGCATCAGCAATATTATGATTAAGAATGTATTTTAAAGACTTTTTATTTCCCTGTAACCCCTTAACCCAATGATGATTATCAAGCCTTGTTTTAATAGTTTCTCCAAACAAAGATTCAGCAATTATATTTTGACGATTACTATGTAAACACAACAGTCTTTTGGCTAAATAATATGTATCCGTATGCTTTAATTCTCCATAAACAGGAAATTTAAGATTATAAATTATAGCTCTTGTTCTTAAAAAAGGCAAATCAAATTTAGTTCCATAATGAGTTATAATTCTATCAAATTTTCTCATATCTTTAATACAATCAGATACAACTTTTTTATCCATTGTTTTACTTTTTAATTCTTGAGGCGTAATAACTCTATGATAAATTTTTTCACTATTCTCAACTTTAATAGAATAAGAATAAACAATTCCAAAATTAGCTTTAAGATTGCTTGTTTCAATATCAAGGAAACCAATCTTTTCTTTTATATGTTTCTCAGTTTTATAACAATTTGGATGAGCGATTCCATTATGGCCGTGTTTACATTTAAAATTAAGTCTTTCCAATAATTGTTTTTTTGTCATTTGATTATAGTTCATAAATTTTTCCTTTCTCTGTTAATCTTTCCCTTGGTCATTAGAGACCTCGCTTTCTAATATAGTTACTACTATTTCTCCTCCACATTTACACATTAACTTTGGTAATAGTAATAAGCTCGGAATCTTTTCAAAGAATCGCCGTGCATTCTCCCGCTTTATAGCTTTACATTTTGAACAGGAAAACTCAATTATCTCGTTTGGCTTAACATCATTTGCGTTAAAACTATTCATTTCTCATTTCTCCTTTATTATCTCCTCGAAGTCGGGGCCAAGGGTTTGCAAAAGCACACAATCTACATCTTTTCTTCGACTATAAAAATCCCTCATATATCTCATCGCCTCACCCCTCTTGGTGAGCTTGGCCTCCAACTCCTCTATTCTGGCTGATTGGCGGTCGATACACTTTTTAACTTTATGCATTTCTGCGACCGATACTCTTTCTTCATCCATAAGCCATTTCAACAAAATATCTAACGCTTCTTTCGCAGACTCTTTTACTCCACTCTCCTCTTTCTCTGAGGGCTGCCTACCTATGCCCTTGCAGTCGGGACAAGGATATGTATGTGGTTTGCCTGTTTCTCTATTTACTGATGGAGGATTTTCAAATCTTTTATGACCACTTCCCCCGCACGTCTCGCACGGCTCATCGGCAGGAAGGGGTGGAATGGGCATAAAGTGAGTAATACCTATTAGTCTTATAGGTGCCAACCTTGCCGAAGGCAAAGTTAAATACCAACCATCATCCTTTGTCCAAAAAGCACAATAAAATTCTTTTTCCTTGCGAGCCCAAACCGCAGCATACTCTTCTGGCAATCTCTCTGTAACAGGTATCCAGCCACTGGTAGGTAGGAGAGAAAGGGCTCGATTGGCAAATTCTCTTGCTGTCTCTAATGTCATTGGTTCGTTATAGTGGACAAACTTTGCGTTAGATATTCTTTCCAACAAAAATCTTATCTCGTTCATAATGTTATTTCTCCAATTATCTTCCTTTAATCATAGAAATTAAAGTTCCAACAGCAAAACAAATACTTCCTATTAAATAAAATAAATTTGACAATAAACTATGTTTCATCTTAATACCTAAAAAATTTATTATACATAATTGTAAGCTCTTTAGGACTTTCATCAAATTCTTTTTGAACGCTTCCAACAAATCCAGTAAGCAATAATTCTTTGGCTTTATTATTAATTAAATTTTCTACACCGTCTTTTAAAAGTCTTTCTATTTCTAAACAAGGTAAATTTAATTCCTCTTTTGCATATTTTATTTCTATATCAACTCCCTTACTTTTCTCCCATTTATAGGCAATTAAGCCAGAACAAAAATCATTTATAATACTTTTATCTGCATTAAGAACAGATTTAACTAAAACATTCTTATCTTTAAAAAGATATTGAACAACTAAATCATTTTCGGCTGGACAATAATATTTCACTTCTGGATAATAAATTCTTAGTTGATTAGTAAAATGAATAGCTCTCATACAATTATCCATCATATAATTTGGAGAAGCACTTTTACCCCAAGCACCCGTTATTGGGGTTGATACATAAACTATTGGTTTAATATCATTATCCATTATTTTACCTTTATAATTTTAGGAATATCATCTAATTCCTTTGGTAAAATTCCTTTTTGAATTCTTAATTTAGTAGCCAAATAAACTAAGGCATTCCAAACTATTGCTCTATCATGTCTTTCATCTGTTAAACCAAGTTTCTCCTGTTGTATATGCCGTTCAAGAGAGTTCATTAATTCACTCAATGGAATTCCCTTTTCCCAATTTCTTTCACCATGAAGCTCCCCGCCTTCTTCAAAGTGAATAGCCACATCTAAAACAGCGTCTGGTGGAATTAAAACTGGTGTTCCTTTTCCCTCTGCAAATTGTTTTTTTGCACCAGTCAAAAAACTTCTTCTTTTTCCAAATTCCTTTTTAATCATTTTAGTTCTCTTAATTGATTAAAACACTTCACACAATATTTTACTTGATATAAGCAATCTTCTAAAGCATTATGAGTTTTATCTTCCTTTTCTTTATTATAATCTAAATTAGACAAATCAACTAAAGTTCGTATATCTCTTGCTGTTCTATAATGAAAAGGCAAATTTAAATTGCAAACTTTGTAAGCATTAGATACAATAGGAAAATCAAAAGTAGCATGAGACCAAACAGTTTTAATTTTTTTATCACAAAAAGCTCTAAAAAGTTCTAATGCAATAATCAAATCTACTGGAAGTTCTAACCAACTTTTATTTTTTTGAATTCTCTACCAATTTATTGTTTGTTCATCAACAGTTAATCCATACATTAAACAACTACCAACAGAAATATTTTGTAAAAATGTTCTTCCTATCTTTCCTGTATATCTATCAAAATAACAAGCACCAAGTTGTGTAATTACAGCAGTTGTTTTTACATCTAATGTTTCAATATCCAACATCAAATCTTTCATCTTAATTTCTCCTAAAAGCTGGCATCAAATTCCCATCCACCCAATTTAATTTTTTGCAATTACCTACACTTGTTCTAATATTGCAGCCAGCTAAATATAAAATATATTATTAATCTTCATTCCAAAAGAAATGACCTAAAATTACACCAATTAAAACAATTGCAAAAACATTAGGTGTAAATATCCACCAAATCAAGCCAAGTATTCCACACAATAAAATTATATCACCAGCCTTAGGAAACCAAGCGTGAACTTTTTGGCTAATTGTTTTTTTGTTTTTGAAATATCTGTATAAATCATAAACTCCAACAGCAGTTAGAAATGCTAACAGCAATAAAGTTATTATATTCATTCCTAAAAATATATTAGACATTTTATTTCTCCATTAAATCCACTTTTTCCAAAACAATAATACACCAAGATTTTTAAACTTAAAAAATCTTCTCACAATTATAAAACTAATAATTCCACTAATAAAACCTAATATGAAATTAAACACTTTTATTTTCCTTTATTAACTTTTCTATTTCCCATATACCAATATATCCTTCTTCATCAGGTTGATTATTTAAAACATAAGCCAATAATTCAGCTTTTCTTTTAGAAAATACTAAAGCATTAAATTTCCTTTGTGTTTCAGTTACCTGAACAAGCCAAGTATTTTTAGGGTCAGATGGAAATTCATCTGCTATTTCTAACTCACACACATACCACACATAATCTTTACATATTTCGTTTTTAACTACATATTGTTCCATTTTATTTTCTCAACTATTTTCTCTGTTGTAGAAGATTGTTTGTTAGCTAATGTATTGTCAACATTCACTTTTTCATCTCCTACCCACCTTCTAACATTTTCAACACCAGCAATAATTTCTTTTAATGCTCTATGTTTAAGAAATATCATATATCCACATAAACCAACTCCACCAACTAAACTTGTCAATGCAATAATTTTAGCATAGAACAACATTGCAGAAGTTAAACCATACCCAACTAAAGAGCTAATCAATAATGGAATCCCAATTTTTGCAGCACCATTAAAACAAGCAAATATTGAGCTAACAATTCCAATTATTAAAATCATTTGTATCCAACTTAAATTCTTAATTACAGTTTGAACCTCTGGTGTAATTGGTTTGGTTAGAACTACTGACTCAGATTGACAACCAATAATTAAAAAAGTTGCTATCAATAATAAAATATATAAAATTATCTCAGTAAACTTTTTCATTTCATTCTCCTTCATTATAATAAATTCATTTTAGTTTGTCAAGGAAAAAATTCCAATTTTATAAAAATTATTGTAAGTCTTTATTTGACAAAGACTTACCATCAACAAATTTTTTCTTTAGTTCTGCTTCAAGTTTAATTGTTTCGACTTCTTCGTTTGTTAAAAAATTAAAAAACCGAATTAAGGTAACGATGCGATGCACACCCTTCCTTATGTTTCGAGTTATCTCTTTTTTATTTTTACCATCTTTGTAGATAATATGATGTTTTTGAAAAATTGGTTTTTTATTTTTAGTCATTTAAAAAATTTCCTTCTCTATATTTTTCTATAATTTTAATATTTAATAATAATTTTTCTTTTGTTAAACCATTTTCATCCCATTTTCTTAAATCTTTCATTGGAGGAATTAAAATTGAAGCAGGATTAATATCTAATAATTTAATAGCTAATTTTTTAGCTCCTTTAATTCCAACTTCATCACTATCAGCAATAATAATTGGTCTGCATTGTTGCTTTTCTTTTAATAACTTACAAATAATTCTTTCTCCATTATTACAGCTTAATCTTCCTACTGCCTCAAATCCTAAATTTAATGCCGTAAGTGTATCGCTTGCTCCTTCACAAATTAAAAGATAATCATTAAATTGTAATCCAATAGGCCAAAATATCCCATCCTTTGAACCTTTTATAAATAATTTAGTTCTGTCTTTAAAAATTCTTTGGATTCCTGTTATTTTTCTTTTTTCATCATAAACTGGAAATGTATATGCTTTTCCATCCCATCCAATCTCTAATTTATTCTCAAAATTATCTCCAAATTTCTCACTATAATTATCAATATAAAATTTTTGTAACACTTCCCAATTTATTTTATGATTACTCTTACTAACTTTTTTATATTTAGAAGTTTTATCATTTTTCTTTATCCTATGTATATAACCCCATGCTCCAAATTGTCCAATAGAACCTTCTTCAGTTCTTGGACAAAAAGCAAATTCCCCTGATTCAGAAACAGAACACCAATCAGGTTTACCACAAATAGGACAAATTATATCTAAATCAGAAATTCGGATTGGTTCAAATTGGTTTTTCATTTTTGCTTTTGTAAACTTTTAGCAACAATTTCTATTAAATTAAATCTTCCTTTTTTGCGTTTGTGATAAATTATAGGCAAATTACAATGATTATGATTTAAAAAATTGTAATGATTTACACTATATCTACTATCTTTGGTTAAAGAAATTACATAAGATATATTATTTATATCTATTCTATCCGTTTCTACACCATTAATTTCAATTTTTACTGTCAACATTTTTACATATCCTAAAATTTCAAATTATATTCTTTAAAACTCATTGTTTCTGGTATCCATTTAACTTTTACAACTCCAGTTGCACCAGACCTATTTTTTGCAACTATAATTTCTGCACAACCAATATCATCTTCTTGTAAATTGTCTCCTTTTTGATAATATTCTGGTCGATACAATAACAAAACTTTGTCTGCATCCTGTTCTAAACTTCCTGATTCTCTTAAATCTGATAATCTTGGTCGATTATTTTCTCTCATCTCTGGAGCACGGCTTAGCTGGCTAATTGCAATAATAGGAACTTTAGTATCATGAGCTATTGATTGTAAATTTCGACTAATTGTTGATATACGTTCATATCCTTCTCCAAACCCGCCTAAAAGCTGTAAATAATCAATAAATATACAATCAAATTTTTGTTCTTTCAACACATTTTTTATAAACTCACAATTTACTCCAGACTTGTCATAAAGATACAAATGTTTTTTACTAATCTTACTAATAAATGGTTGCACATTCTCAAAAGAAACTTCTCCAGATTTCATTTCATAAAAACTTTGCCCAGATAAATGACTAATCATTCTTGTAAATAACTGAACTCCAGACGTTTCAAGAGAAATAAATAATACTTCAGATTTTTTAGCAATTCCTAAAGCAAACTGAATACAAAGAGCAGTTTTGCCCATCGATGGTCGTCCAGCTACTAAAACAAAATCTCCAGTTTCAAAACCATACAATTTCATGTCAAGCTCTTTTAATCCAGTAGATAATTTTGGAGAACCTTTAGTAATAAAGTTCACAACATTAGATTGTAAACTCGAAATATGAGTTATATTATTCATCTTAATTAATAAAAATATATTTTATCAAAGCAACCCAAACTAAACCTAATGTAACTCCCAAAGCAAATTCAATCATTTTTAATCTCCATATCTACTATATTGGACAACCATCTAAGTTTTCACTATTGTTTGATTTTTCATTTCCTAAAGTTGTTCCTTCAGGAGCGTCTCCAAGCGGTGAAGAATTTTGTTTATTTTTTTGACCTATAAATTGAAATTCATCAATAGCAACTGAATATTTCTTTTGCTCATTATCTCCAGTCCATTCTCTTAATCTTCCAACTACAAATAATGGTGAACCTTTACTTAAATACTTTGCAATAATTTCGGCTGCTTTTCCAAAACTAATACAATTTATAAACACAGTTTCCTTTCGTATCTTATCATTAAAAGCCATTCCAAAACTTGCATAAGTTGTATTTTTTTGTCCACCTTGTCCCAATTTTACATCTGTTGTTAAATTACCTATTCCGAAACATTTCATCTTTTCATCTCCTAAAATTTAATTAATTTATTTAATCTCTTAAAACCCATTTCTCAAAAAATTTTGCTAATTCAACAACATGCTCCCTCTTAGCTTCATAATTAAATTTAGAAATTCTCTGCCTTTCACAAAGCATTGTTCGGGCTTGTGTTAAAGCATTCATACGAGTCATTCGTAGAGATTCTATTTCCCAAACTTCTTTTGGAACATTCGTCTCTGGCATTTTATTATTTCCTTTCAATAACTTTTATTATTTCTTCAAAAATATCTGAACGCATTTTTCTAATCTTTTGCAAGGAAATTTTTTCCCAATGATTACCTTCAAAACTTTCACAACTTCCCACAGTTTGTCCCTGATACAATCCTGAACAAAAAAGCAAAGAAAATCGACCCTTTATTAAATCATTAATCAACATGACATTTCCATATTTTGTTTCAAAAATACTTCCAACTTTATACTTCTTTTCTTTTTTTAAACTGCTCAACAACTTTTCCGTTGTTTCCTCTGATAACGGAATTTCCTTATCACCCAAAACTAATTTACCTGCCATTTTATTTCCTTTAATTAATTAAAAAAAGTATTAACTGTAAAATTACTCCAAAACCACAACCTACTGCAATACCAATAAAAATTTGTTGTAAAAATGTTTTATTGTGTATTTTCATTATTTACTTCCTAACTTTTGTGCAAACTCACAAACAGACCTTACTGGACAATAATTTAAACATTTCCTACATTCACCAATTCTTGCTTCAACATAATAACCATTTGTAGGCCATTTTTTAATTTTTTTGGTTTTTTTAGCTTCTGAAATACAATCATTTTCAGTCAAAAACTTTTTTTCTCCACCACTACCAGCAAAAGAAGCAATCACCGCTTGTTTCTTGCCTTTCTTTTTTAAAGCATAAGTAGTTTCTGATTGCCATTTTTCTTCTGAAGTGCAAGGTCTATATGGATTATTTAAATGGTCAATTAATTTATCTTGTATAAATAATTCTGTTTGGTCATAAGTCCAAACAGGCAATTCAAATGTTGGTATTCTACATTTAGGATAATCTCTTTCATTTTTCTTCTGCCAATTTGGTAAGATTCTCCAATCTTTTAACATAGGATGAATATACAATTTTTCAATACCCCAATTATGTAACTTTTTACAAAGATAACGATAAATATTTAATTGAGCTATTGCATCGGTTTGTTCAAATCTTAATGACGCAACTTTCCAAAATTTATAATCTCCAATAAAAGATTTGTCTAAACAAATTCTATCTGGAACACCAACTAAAGTTATTCCTTTATCAAAATATAACTCCAATTTAAATTGACTTAAAATTACATCACTTTCAAATTGTCTTAAATACTTATCAACAGCAATTCCATAAATTCTATCAACAAAATCATCAACATCTAAAACAACTTCATCCCACTTTTCAATCAATAATGTTCGCACTAATGGAGCATTTATTAATTGAGTAACTCCAATTCTGTCTGCAACAGATTTATGAAGTCTTTCCTTTGCAGCATTTACAAAAGCTATAGGATATTTATTAATGTTTGTTATTTGCATTTTTTCTTCTTGCTCTAATTAATTGAAGCTCTCTTGCATTAAAATTTACATCATACCATCTTTCCATATTTACTCTATAAGGATAAGGATGTTTCCCAGAAGAAATAGCAATAACCTTGCCTTTCTCTCCTATTAATTTTTGAGAAGGAAGCTCAACTTGCCCATATTCTCTAATTACTTTTACCTTATCGCCAACTTTAAATTTTCTTTTTGACATCTTATTCCTCTATCTCATAATCTCGAAAAACTTCTTTGTCATATTCTGAACATCTTTTTATATATTCTGTTTCACCACCAAAGCTTTTATTTATCCTATCTAAAGCTTCTTGTTTATTTTCAGCTTTTACATTAAAGGCATAAACTTTAGTAACAACTTCTAATACTCTAAAAGTTTCCATATTTTATATCCTTCAAACAGGCCAAATATAAGGTAAATCATTTGGAACATTCCAATTAAATTGTTCATACCATTCTGGATTTTTTCTTAATAAATTTGATTTATGGCTATTATGAAAATCTAAATTCCCAAACCAATTAGGATATTGCCAACAATGATAATGAGCAGGAAACCATATCTGCATATTATTTTTAAATCCACGTCCTATCCATTCACAAATACACTCATTCATATATACTTTCAAACAATCTTCATAACCATTCCACATTTTTACAACAGGATGATTTTCCCATCCATTAGTCAAACCAGCTAATACTTTTAATATCGTGTAAGCTTCAACACGTTGTTTACCAAGTCTTTTATTATCAAGACATTGAACAGATATTACTAAATCAGGATATGGTAAAAATGTTTGAATTATTTATTTCCTCTTAATTTATCATCACATTCTATACAAATAAAATCACCATTAGGATAAGGTTTACCATTTTCTTCCCGTGTTGTTATATTATCTAAATCTCTTACTCGATTAACAAACAAACCACTTCCTTGTTTCACACTTCGACCACATTCATTACAAATTTCAACTTTCATTATTTATTCTCCAATTTACAACCACTTCGTAAATTATTTTTACCTTTTGATTTTATATAATAATCTTTTAATCTCATTCTATAATCTCTTTTATCAATTATAAAACGATGATTAAAACTTCTTAAATCATCACTTAAAAATGCTGGTCGTTCACAACTATTATTCAACATCCTTTTTTACTCCGCTTTTACAATTAGTAAATTCAGAAGTAAACATAGATTTACCATTTTTATTAAAATCTAATAAAGTGCAACGTCCTGCAGGGTAAAACTGGTTTTTCCTTTTAGGGATTTCCCGTTTTTCCCAAAGCTCACAATCTCTACAAATCATTTTTTTCTTCCATTTTCAAGTAACATTATAACATATTGAAACTGGTTTGTCAAGGGAAAAATTAGATTTTTTCAATTTTTTATAAGTCTTTATCATTAAAGCAGTTATCTCACTCAATCAATCCAAATCTGTTGGCACAAGCCAGCCACTATCAACATCTATTCCACAATTAGAACATTTATCATCAATAATTTCCACAATGTTTCCACAATAAAAACATTCTGCTTTTTTATATTTTGCTTCTAAAAGATTTTTACAGCTTTCACAAACTAATAAATTTCTATCTTCCAGCAAGTCTAATTCTTCCTCTGGATAAAATCCATTACAAATATCACAACTATTCCAAATTATTTTCTCATCTTCTTCTGTATTTTCTAAATCATACACATATCCATTATATCTCCAAGTAGAATTGGAAAATCCATTGGAAAACCAAACTCCATTTTTCCAATATCCCATATCTTCATTTATTATAATATAATGATTATTTGAATTTAGAAAAATAAGTTTATTATACCATCCACAATACTTGCTTATAAACTTCATAGCTTCAACGGAATACATAAAAGATTTTGGCATAGTTTTTAATACTCTGTAATTAAAATCCATTGTATCAGAATAAAAATTATTCCCCAATCCACTAAAAATCCCATTGTGAGCAAAGCCAACTTCTTCATTATTTTTAACAAGAAATGGATGACAGTTTGCACTATCTTTTTTGCCAGAAGTAGCCAATCTAAAATGAATTACAAAATTACTTTTCGGATTTTCTCTTTCAGCTTGTCTAAAAGCTTTGTAGAATTTTCTAAATCCAAAATATCCTTTTTGAATTACAAGCTTTCTATTTTCAGTAAACATAAAACCTGCACCATCATCATTAGTATCAAACCCATTTTTAAGCTCTCTACGAGTAATTACTGAATCAGCAGTTTTTAATATGGCTAAACACATATTTTAATAAAATCCCTTATTTTTTAACCAGCGATATAGATTATTAAATTCTTTAGAATAATTTTTAACATAATCTAAAAATGATGCTACATTTACATATCGAGACGGAGTTTCGAATGTATAATTTACTAAAGCTTGTAAAAATTCAATGTTTTTCCAAAAACTTAAAGGATTCAAAGTTCCCCTAAAAATTCTAATCTCTATTGTATCAGGATTTTGCAAATTTACTGCACAATGTCGTTCATGATTTCCATTTTTATTTTTCGCTTTATAAATCAAATCTCTTCCTTTATTTTCATCAACAACTTTATCTAAAGTCGCCCATTGGTTTAAATTACTTTTGTTTCTTTGACTAATCTTTAAAATAAATTCTGGATTTTCGTAGAAAAACTTTAACAACCTATATAAATGCCACGTTCCAAAATAATTTTTAGATAAATGTATATGGATTCCACAAGAATCCGTCTTAAAACTTATAAAACCACGTTTGCTAATAGTTAAAATCTTTAACCATTTATCAGCATTTTCCTTTAACCATTGATAAGTAGCAGGATGAGACACAATTTCAAAACCATTATATAAACTGCCATCTTCTTTAGCAAATACAAATTCAGGTAAATTATCTGTTTCTTTTTTAATATCTCCACTGCTTTTTTCAACTTCTAATTCAATACCAAAAAATAATTTTTTTTCTGATATTGTTTTTTCGTATTTTCCTAAATAAAAATTAAAACAAGGTCTATAATTATATGAGTGCAAATTTTCAATAATCTGATGTCCTTCTATTCTATCCATACATCTTTCGCATAGATGACATTGTTCCTCACTACTCCAATGTATCTCACCAGCAAGATAATACTCATCACAGTTTTCGCAATAAGCAAAATAACTTTCAAAACAGTTATTGCAATAATAATGAGAGTGCCATAATACCATATCATCGAAAGAACAAATATCCCCACAATTAACACATTCTCTATAATTTTCTGCACAGGGTTGGCACAAAAATCTTCCATCTATAATAACACAATCATTTTTATAGAACAGTTCTCCACAATCTTCACATTCTACTAACAATTCTTCTGCACAATTATCACAGTAAATTTTACCATCAAATTCTGCTTTATCAGTTTCGCTAAAAATGGAAGTATGACAATTATCACAGTAGCATATTATTTTTTCTTTATTATCGCTCATATAACTTAATAACCCGCTAACGTGCAAGCTATGAAAATGGCTATAAAAATAACTATTATCCAAACGAACCAATCGTAATGATACATTATTTTGATTCCTAATTATTTTTTCTTAAAACTATCACAAACTTTATAGCGACTTGTTACTACATTATATTTTTTACACACAGCGTCAATAAGCAATCCTTTATACTTAAAATATCTACATATTTCACATAATTCTAATCTATGGTTAGGTGGTTTTTTCACTACTTTAATCTTCAATTTCTATATTTTCAGTATCGCAGAAATCAGCAAATCCGCAATTATAAGCTGTCGGGTCTAATTCTTTTAATATCTCTGATGAAGTAAAACTAATCCCCATTACGTCAATATCTCCTTCTCCGTTAAGATACTCATCATACAGTTTTAATGCTTCATATTCAGTCATTTTAAAAATACCAAACAAATTTTATTAACCTAATCCAAATAAAAAGAGAAATAATTAAGGAAAAAGCAATAAAACATAATACTAATAACTGACCTAAAACTTGTAACCATTCTTTCATCCTAAAATTTCCCCAATTTTCTGTTTCCCTTTTTATATTTATTTTCAAATAAACTACAGGTTGAAGATATTGATAAATTTGTTTTATGTGATTTTTCTGTATTTTAAAATATAATTGCTGGCCGTTGTTGTTCTACCAGTATCGGCCAAGCTGGTTTGTGTTAATGACGATCAAACCTAAATCCCATATCTTCCTGTTTGTAATGCTGTTCAAAACGTGCTTCCATTTCAGCAATTCCGTTTTGTAAAGCATTAACAATTTGTGTAACTTCATCTTTGGTATGTTCATAGTTACCAGAAGATAAGTTACCAATTAGCCGAATCGCATTTAGTGCTTTTGATACTCTTTTTTCAGCTAATCTCCTAAATCGGATGTTACGTTCAGACATACTCTTTACCCCTTAACAATTTGAAAAAACTTTTACAAGACTTAACATTAAACAAAATATAAAAATCACGATTGTTAAAAGGTGTTTTTGCCTTACCGTATTCCTTAACACTATTGATATTTGAAAGAACTTTATAATTGCTGCTGGTTTTTTTAAGGTAAACCAGCAAACCTTACCGAAGAGAGGGGTGTGAATCATTTTACTTTTTTACTCTATTTTATAATAACACGGGGGATTTATTCCCCCGTTTTAAGGAGGAGAGAGTAAATGATGACAATTCACTTGTCAAAGAACTACAGTATTAGTATAACACTACTATATTATACAAATCCAATCCCACCATAACACAATCCAATGACCGCCATAACCTTTTATGACACAAGGCAGGTATCTACGACTTGTATAGTATCGTTTAAAAATTTTCATATCCCCACTATACCAAATCGGAATTAACAAATCAAGAAAAAACTGAGAAAAATTAAAAAATTGTTAAAAACTTTTGAATTTGTTAGTTATCTATTTAACAAATAATGAGGATTGCGTAGTATTAGAGAATCTTATAATAGTATAAGCAGGAATAACGAGGGTTGGTATAATCCCCCCTTGTTGTTTTTTGTAAACATCAATGTTGATTTTTTACAACATTGGCCTGCCTTTACTTAAAATCTATGCCACAATACAACACACTACATATAGTGTGCCCATTTAATCAACAATACACAAGATATAGTATGTCTTTATTTACTTAAAATCAACGGGGGAGGTAGGTTGGATTATCGGACATTATGGGCAGGGGTGGTATCCACCAAGAAAATTATTTTTAAAATTTTGAAAACTTTTCTTAAATAAAAAATCTCCATTTTTAAGTCAATATTCCAGATTTTTAAACTTTTTTAAAAAATTCTTAAAAAATCCAAAGATTTTCCTTGACAAATGACTTTAAATATGGTATAATATATAGGTGAAATGGAAATAAAAATAAAATACTTTAAAATTTTTGGGAACTTTTTTATTAATTATTTGTCTAATATATATGTATTGCCCTAATTGTGGACAACCTGTTGATGAGATAAAATGTAATTCTCCAGTAGAGATTTTTTGTCCAAATTGTAATGAATCCTTCTGGATTGAAGAAGAAACTCCCTATGGTCAAATGCTCCAGGATGGATTTGAGCTTATTAATCCTTATGAGGAAAATAGTAATTATAACTAATTTAATGATTATATGGATTATTTTACTAAAATACTGTTAGTATCATTAATTATTTCAGCTATAGTAATTATACCGATTGTAGCAATTATATTAGCTATAATAGCTATTTTTAAATAAATTTTAAAAAATATTCAAATTTTTATGATTTTTTCCTTGACTTTTAACTTATAATATGTTATAATATAAGGGTAAAATCAAATGTTCTTTTTTAAGTAAATAGAGTGAAAAAGTGCGTCCAGGAAATCCCGAATACCTCGCAATACAGGATGCCCTGTTCTCATAAGCGTAGTGCTGAAATCTGGCAGGGTGTGAGGATGGAAACAGAGAATTTTTAAATAACCATCGCTAATAAGGGATTTTAAAGGAGAAAACAGGGTTATGAAAAACAAGCCTTTAACCCACTCGACCTATATATTATTAATATATAATTATTACTTATTCAAAATATTTAATATTATATATATCTCTGTTAAAAATCCTGTATTAGATAGAAGTTAAGTAAATCAAAAACTATTTAATCTTGTTAAGTGAATATCTAACAAATACCTGAAATTAGCTAAAAAATAAGGGTAAGGATAAAAAATAATAAATGATTTGCTCTTTTTGTGGTGAAAACAAGCCTTCCTCCCAATTTTGGGATAGGGAAGATAGAAATGAGAAATATAGCTGGTGTATTGAATGTTGTTTAAAACAAAATCGAAATAAGAATTATCCTTCAATTAAAAAAAGAGGGTTTGGACAATTTTATCCTGGATTTAAGAATTTTAAAATTTAAAAGTTTATGAATACTGAAAAAACAATTCGAGATTTTTTAGATTTTTGGCTTCCAGAAGGGGAACTTCGGTTGTCAAAAACTTTTGATAAAAAATCCTTTCAATTTACACATAATATTGGTTCTCGATTTTTTATACGAAAAGATACGAAATTAACTCAACCTGAGCTTGAAAATCAAATTTGTGTATTTTTCTTAAAATGTTTAGAAGATGAATTTGTTGTTTTAGATGAATTAAAAAAGAAAATTGAAGTTATTTTAGATAATGATTAAAATTTTAGCTATTATTATTGCAGTTTGTTGTATTTTTAGGATAATTTATTTAATATGGAAAATTTTGAAAAATTACAAAAAACAATAAATTGGCTTAATAGACATCCAAGAACTTTGTCAGGAACTATTTTTAATTTTAGAAGAATTGGACGAAATGAAATTTGTCCATTATGTGATAGTGGATTGAAATATAAAAAATGTTGTTTGGTTTCGGAAAATCTGAAGAATCGGTATATTGAAAACAAATATAAAGAAAGTTTAAATGGCTAAAGGTGGAGGAAAAATTAGAACAGGTTCGATAGTTCATAATTCTGATTTACTTCCTATGGCAGAGAAATTGGCAGAATTAGGAATTCCAAGAAAGACTATAGCATTTGTTTTGGGTTTAAATGGAAAAGCTTTTGCTAAATTATGGGATTCTTCTGGTGATTTGCGTAAAGCAATAGAATCTGGTGAAAAGTTAGCTCAGACTGATTTTATTGCTACAATTATTAAAGAAGCTGCTGGTTATGATTATAAGTTAAAAAAAACTACTTATAAATATTTAGACCCTACAGATGAAAAGCCAATAAGAGTTAAAGTTGGAGAAACTATTGAAACTCGACATCAACCAGCAAATGCTGCCCTTGCTACTTTTTTGGCTTGTAATTTAATGCCTAATGATTTCCGTAAGGAAACTCAAATTAAAATTGATAAGAGAACTCAATCTCTTATAGTTGGAGGAGATTTAGGAACAGAACATTTACGTAAATTGGCTGGCTCATTTATGGAATTAGCTGATAAACAAGATAAAAAGCAAATTGAATCAAAAGAAGTAGAGAATGAAACTAAGTCTCGAAAATCCTAAAGATTTCTATAAAATTATTCCAAAAGATATAGGAGAAAATTTATCTTTTCGTAAAGATTTATACAATCTTCTTGCTGTCGATGGTGGATTTAAAGAAGCATTTTTGGAATTATGTTGGCAAAAACCATCAATATTTTTTAGTTCTTGTATGTTTACTTTTAATCCTAAAAATGCACCAGGATTTAGAAATCCCCCATTTATTTTAAGACCTCAACAAGTTATTGTTGTTGATGAGTTGCACAAAGCAATTATTGAGGGATATGATTGTGCTTTAGATAAAACAAGGGATGAAGGAGCAACTGTAATTTTATGTAGTTTATTTGATTTTCATTGGCTTGTAACAAATCAATCAATGTTTTTGCTTGGTTCTCGAAAAGAAGAATATGTTGATAAGTCAACTGAAATTCAAGGAGACAGGGTTATAGGAGACCATAAATGTCTATTTCATAAAGTTCTTTATGGAATTATGACTCTTCCTAAATGTTTAAGACCAAAATATTTTAAGAAAACTCATTTACATTTTGAAAATTTAGAAAATGGTTCTTGTATTGATGGTGAAGCAACAAATGAATCGTTTGGTGGTGGAGATAGAAGAACTGCTGTTGGAGTTGATGAATTTGGTTTAATAGAATCAAGAATTGCAGAAACTATTCGTCATACGTTATCTGATGTTTCTGATTGTATTATTTATAATTCTACTCAAGGACCAGCAGCAGGACATCCATATACGAGATTGTTAAATTCTGGAAAATTAAAAATATTGGAATTGCCTTGGGAAAAAAATCCTGAAAAAAATCAGGGACTGTATCGAAGTAATGCTTATGGAGAAGTTGAAATAGTAGATATTCCATATTGGGAAAAAAGAATTCCAAATTTAAAAGAATATGCTAAAAATTAAACAACAAAATTTACCAGAAGAATATCAAAATTTGCTAATTTTTGATGGTGGGGAAAGTAATTTTGGTGGATATAGGTCTCCTTGGTATGATGCAGAATGTAGAAGAAGAGATAAACAGGATGTAGCTCGAAATATTGATAGACGTGCAGTAGAACTTGGAGATAGATTTTTTGATGAGAGCATTTGTAAGCAAATTGAAAATAAATATATAAGACCCCCTGACTTTTCTGGTGAAATTATTTTTAATAAAAGTAGAAACGGCAAAATTTGTAATGTTAAATTTGAAAATAATTATGGACGAAAAAGATTTAATTGGTGGGGAGAATTAAAATCTGGAAGGCCAAGCCAGCTTTATAATTATGTGGTTGCTGTTGACCCTTCAGGAGGAACTGGAGCAGCTAATAGTATAATTAGTGTTTATAATGTGAATCTTTTTGAAAAAGTTGGAATATTTGCTTGTCCAAATACTGCATCTGAAAGTTTGGCTGATTATGCTATAGCAATTTGTAAATGGGTTGGTGGAGCAACATCCAAATCTTTGCTTGGATGGGAAGCAAACGGAATAGGAGCTACTTTTGGAAGGAGAGTTTTATTCCATAATTATCCTCTTGTTTATATAAGTAGAGATGAAAAAGCAAGAACTAAAAAACGGAAAAATAGATATGGATGGTGGTCAACTTCTGGACAAAATGGAACTAAATTTGATTTATTGACTGAACTTCGTGCTGCTTTAAGTGAAAGTCTTAAAGAAAAAAATGATATTCAATATATTGCTTTAATTATTCATGATATTGAAACTTTAAGAGAATTAAGAGATTATAAATTTTTAAGTTCTAATGAGATTGGGCCTTCGAGTGGAATTGATGATTCTACTGGAGCAAGATATTCTCATGGAGATAGAGTAATAGCAGATGGAATTGGTGTTTTATTAATGACACATCAACCAAAAGCTGTTGTTCAGGAAATTAAGAATTATCCTAAAAATAGTTTTGGATATAGATTTCAGCAGTGGAAGGAAAAGAAAGAAAAAAATAAACGAACTCAACGGAGATATTTATATTAATGGCTAAACAAAAACAATTAGCAGAAAAAAATGTTCGTATGAGATTTCCAGTTCGGTTACAAAGAATTGCTAAAGCTTGGCAATCTCTTACTGAAGCTCCTTTAAATAATCGTGTTAGAATATTAAAATCATGGGCATCTGGATATTTTGATAAAGGTGCTGGAAGCACTCATTTAGTGAACTTAATTGATAGAGGAATTTGCACTTTAACCCCATTTTTAGTTGAAGGAAATCCTAAAGTTCTTGTTGAAAGTGAAATTGGAAATTTAAGGTCATGGGCATATATCACAAGATTGGCTATGAACTTTTTTATAAATAAGATAAAATTGGCCGAAAATGTTTTAATTCCTGCTGCACAAAATTCCATGTATGGGGCAGGAATTGTAAGAACTTCTTTTGTTCATAATAGAGGTTATCAAAATGATGAAACTGAAATTAGACTTGGAATTCCATCAGTTGATGTAATTGATGATTCAAATTATATTGGAGACCCATCAGCAAGTTGTATAAAGGATTTTTTGATTGAGGGGGATATTTATAGACTTCCAACTGATTATGCAAAAGATTTTTTTCCGAGTAAATATGCAGATTATATTAAACCTGATTGTAAATTAAGATATGACCATTCTCCAACAGATATTGCTAAAAAGAATTTTGATAGAAATATATTTTCATTAAGGGATTTTACTACTTTTATAGATTTATATTTATATGATGAAGATATTGTTGTAACAATTATGCCTGAAGGAAAAAAGGCAATTATATTAAATACTATTGATTGGGGAGATGTTCCTGGAAGTCCGTATGATAAGCTTGGATATAAATATTTTCCTGAAATGCCAATACCAATACCTCCAGCTTGGGCCTGGTATGACCAAGATACAGAATTGAATTTTCTTCTACAGAAGATGAAAGAACAGGCTGCATCTCAAAAAGATGTTTTGGCTTATGAAGGGTCTGCTAAAGAAGATGCTAAAAGAGTTGCAGCTATATCTACACAAGGAACGGCTCAGGTTGATGATGTTCAAGCATTAAAAGCTTTAAGTTTTGGCGGTGTTAATCCACAAAATTATCAATGGGCTAATTTTATTGAAAGTCATTTTGCTACTGAAATTTCTAATTTATATATGCTTGGAGGAAAGGAAGCACAATCTCCCACTCTTGGGCAGGAACAAATGTTAATGGCAAATGCTTTGAGATATGTTTCAAGTATGTCAACTAAATTTCATAATTTTATGGAATCCGTTGTGAGAAAATTAGCTTGGCATTTTTGGACAGACCCAACAGTTTATGTTCCTGTTATAAGAGAACTTCCTGGTATAGACAATTTTCCTGCTGTTTTTTCAAGAGCAGAGCAAGTTGGAGATTTTTATGATTTTGTTTTTAAGGTTATTCCATATTCTGCTCAAAGAGAAACACCTAATGTTAAATTTCAAAAAATGTTACAATTTTTAACTCAATGGATTTTACCAACATTACCTGTTGCTGCACAACAGGGAGTTACTGTTGATTTTAATATGGCAACTAAAGTTTTATCAGATTATTTTGGTATTGATACATTGAATCAATGGTATAGAAGTTTATATCCAAATGAGCTTCAAAATGTGGGTTATAAAATGTTGCCAACTCCAGCAAAAGGTGCTGGTGATAGATTTGGGGCAAGTTATGGAAGTAGAATGGCAAATTTAAATCAATTTACCAGTTCTGAAAGAGCCAATAAATCAAGTCCCCCGCAAAGTAAAGAAAGTGAATTATATAATATATAGGATATAATATGTCTAAAAAATGTAAACATAATTGGAAATATTATAAAGTTGTAAAAAATAAACCAGATTTTGTTAATAATGTTACAAGATTTTGTGTTAGATGCGGATTAAGGGAATTTGTGAGACAACTTCATTCTTGGGAATGTGAAAAAGAAGAGATTTTGGAGATATAATAATGGCAAAAAAGTGGATACAAAAAGCGATTAAACATCCAGGAGCTTTAAGGAGACAACTTAAAACTAAAAAGGGAAAGAATATTTCTTATGGTCAATTAATGGAAGCTGCTAAGAAAAAAGGAACTTTAGGGTATAGAGCAAGATTGGCTAAAACTTTAAGAAAATTAAGTAAAAGAAAAAAGAAAGGTAAATAATGCCAGCAAAATCACAAGTTCAACAGCAAGCAGCAGGGATTGCTTTATCTGCTAAAAGAAAAGGGAAATGTTCTGATTTACCTGAAGGTTCTGCTTCGAGAGAAATGTGTGAAAGTATGTCTCTTGAAGAGCTTGAAAAGTATGCTGGAACTAAACATTCTAAACTTAAAAAAAGAAAAAGAACAAAGAAGTTATATCGAAGAAAGAGATAAAAAGATTGGAAATTTCGGAGCTTAGTTATGTCAAAGAAATACTCTGAACTGATAAAAGAAATAAAAATTGATACATCAGACTTGGATAAAAAAGCTGAACAATTAATAAAATCTGGAATAAGCCCAAAAAAAGTGATGGCATGGAAAAGAAGTATTATTAATAGAAGAAAACTTGTCATATTAGAAGAGAGGCTTAAAAAAGAAAAAGAATAATGGATTTAAATAATAGTAAATTGTGGAAAAAACTCATTTCTTTAAGAAAAAGTAGATTAAATGAGATTGGTTGTAAGGTTTGGTTTGTGGAGACTGTTCCAATAAAAGGAGCAGATGGAATTTGTAGTGAAGATAAAATTATTTATATTGATAAAAATTGCTCTTTGATAGACCAATATGCTTTAATTATCCATGAAGGACAGCATTTAAAATGTTTGATAGATAAGTGTTTTTGCTGGAACAGAAAATCTGATTTTTTTACAGAATATCATGCTACTAAATCAGAATTTATAGAACTGTTTGATTTAATTTCAATTATTAAAATACTTATTATTGCAAATAGATATGCAAAGAAATATTACAAAAATAAATGGATTGCTCATTTAAAAGCTTTAAGAAAAGTTTTAAAATTTAAAAGATTTAAAGATGCTGCAAAGACCAATTTTGAGTTAAGAAGATATAATAGTTTGTTAAGGAAATTAAATTTATATATTGATAAATTATCAAAGAATTGAAATGAAAAAGTGGATATTAGGAATTTTGTTTTGTTTTTTGTTTTTGTTTGCTATTTTTTATGGATACCTTTCTAATTGTATAGAGCAAAGTAAAAAATATAATATTCTAATTGAAGCAAAAGTAGAAAATATTTTTGGTGAAAATTATATAATTGGGAGCGGAGTTGTAATTGGTAATGATGGTTTGATTGTAACAGCTAAACATTGTGTTAAAAATGTTTATGATTTAAGAATAACTTTATATAATGGTCAAGTTTTTTATGAGGATGATTTTGATTATATTTATTTAGATTATAATTCAGATATTGCTATAATAAAACTTAAAACTAATACACCAGATTTTGCGAAATTTGGAGATTCAAAT
>CAZVNH010000003.1:0-35368 GCA_964628575.1 uncultured Thermoplasmatales archaeon
TGGAAGAGTTATAGTTGTTAAACCTACATTTGTATTAATATAGCCACTATCAATTGTAGCAGCTACAGCTGCTCCAGCTTCTCTAGACCATGTAATTCCTCCTCCAGTTACATCAAATACTATTTGATTTGAAGCCGGAGTTCCTGTTGTAATACATCCGGTGCCTCCTAATAAATTAACATTAAAAGCTGCATCAGGACCAACTGCTCCTCCTATATCTCCTGTTAATGTTTCAATATCTGGAAGTACAGTTCCATCATATAATTTTCCGGATTGAGACATTATACACCTCCAGCGCCATAAACCACAGATATCCATAAAGCACCAGATGTTGGTGCACCAGCAACTCTTCTTTGATATATTACTGTTCCTGTAGGTAGAAAAAAGCCATCATCTCTAACTTTATTTGTTGTAAAATCCCAAATATCAAAACTTCCTGTAGGAAATCGTAAATGATCATTAATACCATCAAATGAAATATATACTTCTGCATCTGTAGTATTAACTATTTTTATTTGTCTTGCATTATCAGTTAAAGGAGTTCCTAAAGCAGCATATGCAGCTCCAATTCCTCCGAATGCTACTTCTCTAACTACATCAAATAATACTCTTCTTCCGTATGCCATCCTATTCCATCCTTATTTATCAAATTATAGAAAAAATTCTTTACATCTCTCTATCGTTAGAATAATCTTAAATTAATCATTATGCAAACTTTATTTTAAAAAAATTAAGGATGATTTTTATATGAATGAAAAAAAACTTGATACTCAAAAAGAAAAGAAAAAAGAAAATTTAGAAGAACCTGTAAATATTTTACAAGATATTCAAATAGCTTCTTCTGTAACTATTATTAATTATATTCAAACTAAAAAGGGAATATTTATATGGGGCACACCATATGCTCTTGATTTTGAAGAACATTTTAAAATAATAGATTACATAAAAGAAAAAACTATTCAAGTTCAGAATATTAAAAAAGAAAAAAAACAAGAATTTGACAAAATAATAAAAGAAACAAAATAATATTTAAATAAATAAATATTTTTATATAATTAGTATTTTCTTTTGTCTGTGTAGAAGTTACACAAAATCTCGTAGGAAGATTTAAGTATTTTAAATCTTCCTACATTTATTTATAGTCTATTAAGCTTGATATCCAATTCTCATTCGAGTCATTGCTACATTAGTAGCATTAGCATTATGTTCTATCCGTATAAAAGGAATTACTACATCAGCATTATCAAATTGAAAAGCAGCTGTAACACTTGGCGCAACTCCATTAATAGTATAAGTAACATTACCTGTACCATCTACTAAAACACGCAAAGTATTTGTAGAACCATCTCCTCCCCATGCATCGGTAGTATTAGTAACAGTTTGACCTGCTCCATTAAGTTCAGTTGCTAATACTACATTCACAATAGAAGAAGCTGCTATCATACCCATAGTTGCATAAGTATCATAGTTACCCCAGTTAGCATTATTAGCTTCTGTTTTTCTAAAGCCAAATACATAAGGAGCAGCTCCATCCATATCATTTATATACAAACTAAGTTCAAAAGCAAAAGGATCCGAAGTTCCTATAGTGTATTGATGATAAGGAAAATTATATTCATATCCTTCAGCATTTGCAATATCTCCATTAATTATGAGTCCATTTGCTCCCATAATAGGTTGAAGAATAGTTTGTCCAGCACCTACTACAAACTCTTGCATTACTGCTCCAGTTTGCATAGAAACTAAGTTAACATTTCCAGTTGCTCCTGTAGGAGCGCCACCTGTATTAGCAGCTGTTGCTGCAATTGAATCTTGAGTAAATGCAGGAATATAAATTCCAGATTGTCCCATTAACTCAGCATCAATTTGTTTAACAGTACCGGTCATTGTAATTTCTCCAGTTCCTGCTTGAATAGTAGTAGCTGATGCTCCAGTAACTGATCCTATTCGAGTAGTATGTGCAGTTGCACTTACTCCAAAATCAGCATTTCCAGTCCCTACATCAACTACAACAGAAGTAGCTCCAGTTACATTACCAATAGTAATAGTTCTAGCAGCAGCGCCTGTTCCTACATTGATATTTTGTGCATCAGCATCATTACCTATAGAAATTATACCAGCAGATGAATTAAGTTCTAAAACACCATCAGCATCTATTAGGACAGTATCATCTGAATCTATAGTAATATCACCAGCTCCAGTAGAAGCTAATTGAATACCGCCAGTTCCAGAATTAAGAACTAATTGAGTTGCTCCAGTTACATTACCTAATGTAATTACTCGAGCAGCCGCGCCGGTTCCAATATTAATATTTTGTGCATCAGCATCATTTCCAATTCCTATAATACCTGCAGATGAATTTAATTCTAATATTCCATCCGCATCTATTAATACTGTATCATCTGAATCTAATGTTATATCTCCAGTTCCTGTAGTTGCAACATTAAATCCTCCGGTTCCTGTATTAATATCTACTTGTGTAGCTCCAGTTACATTACCAATTGTTATAGTTCTAGCTGCAGCACCAGTTCCTACATTGATGTTTTGAGCGTCTGCATCATTTCCAATTCCTATAATACCTCCTGAAGAATTAAGTTCTAATACTCCATCCGCATCTATTAGGACAGTATCATCAGAGTCTAAAGTAATATCACCTGTCCCTGTAGTTGCAACATTAAAACCACCTGTTCCAGTGTTTACATCAACTTGAGAAGCTCCAGTTACATTACCAATAGTAATAGTTCTAGCTGCTGCTCCAGTACCAACATTTATAGCTTGAGCGTCTGCATCATTTCCTATTCCAATAGCTCCTCCTGAAGCATTAAGTTCTAATACTCCAGTTGAATCTAAAGTTAAGCCTGCAGTTCCTGATTGTATAATAGTTTGTGCAGCAGCAGTTGCTGATCCTAAAGTTAAGACATGAGCAGCTGCAGAATTGCCAATTCCTATTGCTCTTGCAGTTGTACCTCCGCCAATATTAATAGCATTCGCAGCATTATCTTGACCTACATTAAATGTACCCGCAGTTTGTGCAAATGCGCCTGCAATTGTAAGACCCGCTAATACAGAAAAAACTCCAGTAGAATCACAAGTAAATACATCAGCTGGAGTAGAAGATTGTATTCTAAAATTTGTAGCACCAGCTGCATCTCCTAATCTTACAATAACATCATTAGCACCACCAGCTTGTAAAACTGCATCAGCAGCAGCAGCGGTATATAAAGGTGAAGTTACTGAAGTATTTGCTTGAATTGTAGTACAAGTTGCTGCAGCAGGCGTAACTCCTCCTAAAACACCATCCATACCTGCAAAAGTTGCAATTCCTGTAGAATCAATAGAAGCGACAAGCGCTGGTGTAGATGAATTAATATTAAGAAAATTTGCACCAGCAGCATCTCCTAATTGAATTACTATATCTTGCCCAGCTACTGCATTGACATTTGTATCAGCACCAGCAGCAGATGTATAAATAGGAGAAGTAACAGAAGTATTAGCTTGCAGTGTTGTAACAGTAGCCGCAGCTGGAGTTACACCTCCAAGAATGCCGTCTATTCCAACAAAAGTTGCCACTCCAGTAGAATCTATACTAGCAACAGTTGCAGAAGCTGAATTTTCAATATCTATTACATTTCCTCCGATAGCATCTCCTAGTTGTAATGTAATATCATTACCAGCAGCTGCATTTATATCTAATCCAGCAGCGGCAGTGTAAATAGGAGAAGTAACAGAAGTAGCAAGTGTAATAGCAGCATTCATATTTAGAGTTACGGTATTACCAGCATTAACATCAGTTAAATTAGTTCCTCCAGCAATTACTATATTACCAGCAACAGGAGAAAGACCATTAATAGTATCAACATCAGAAGCTCCTGGAGAAGATAAAACCCATGTTGCTGCACCGGCAGCAGCATTTGTCATAATCCATGCTTGATTTGTTGTAGTATTAATCCAAGTTGTTCCAACTTCGTAATTTATATCAGTAGTAGCAGGAATTCTAGTTGCTACTACAGGAGTGGGTGATAAAGCAGGAAGAGGTCCCGCTAATCCTAACCCATATCCAGTTCGAGTATTTCTAGCCATTTTTTTTCCTTGTTTATTTTTAAATTGGATGTAAATATGTAAATATGTAAATATAATAAAATAAAATTAAACATTTACATCTTATTTAGGAGATATATCATATGAATATAAATGAGACAAATAAAAATAATAAAAAATTAACCATTTCAATGAGTGTTCAGCAGCATAGAGAGATAAAATTGGCCGCTGCTTCACGTGGAATTACAATGAAAGAGTTTATAGAAAAATCATTAATTGAATATGGAAAATTTTTAAAGAAAAATAATTTATAAGAAATTACTTTATTATTTCTTTAATTTGTTTATTAGATAATTTTGATTTTTTCATTTCTTCTATTAATTTTACTTTTTCATTATATGAAGTTGTTTTCTCCCATTTTCTTTCATAATATTTAGGAAGAATTGCTAATTTTTCTATTTGTCTAAATGCATTTGCAAATAAAGTTGCCCCAAATCTAATAGATCTTGTTCCAGGGGTTAAATAAGCTAAAAAAGAAAATGGAAGTTTAATTCCAAGAGATTTTTCTATTTGTCTTTGTAATACTTCAAAAACAATAGCTCCTAGAAGTGATTTTTTTAATTTAGGAAGAGTTTTAGTTTTATAAAACATCATTTCTTTTACTAATTTATCTTTTATAGAATTTAAATAATTATCAAGCGATTTTTGTGTTTCAGCTTTATTTATAGCACTTGTAATTTCAGTTGTAAAATTTTTAGCTGTCTTTTGAGCTTTTTTAATTTCATCTTGTGGAATTTTAGTTGTTTTAGAAAAATTTTCCCAATATTTTTCTGATTCTATTGGCGCTTTTTTCAATTCTTTTATTTTTTTTCTAAAAATTTCTGTAGTTAACTCTTCTTGAGGAGTTAATATATTTTTATATTTTATAAGATCTTTTTCAAAAATTGGAATATCATTTCTTAATGTAGCAAGTTCATGTTTTAAAAATGCATTAGATTGTTGAATATCTTTTAAAGTTTTTAATTTATCTCTATGTTTAATTAATTTTGATTCATTAATATTTAAATTTGCTTTGAATTTATCTCTTAATCCTTCTAAATTTTTCTTTATTTTTCCAGATGTTTCATTTATTTGTTTATCTAATTCCAAAATCATTTTTTTATATGAATCATTATATGTTTGTAATTTTTTTTGATAAAAATCTTCATAAGGAGCTATTGGTGTTTCTTTTCTCTTTTTTAAAATATCTAATGCTTCTTCTATATATTTTTGATCTCTATTAAATTGTTTTATTATTTCTTGAGATTCTAAACTTTCAGGATGATCATACGCATATTTAATTTGTTTATTATGTTTATTTGCTTCTTCTAGAGTTTTTTCGTAAGAAAAAGGCTCTCTTCCTTTTTTTGAAATATATTCTTGTATTTTTCTTTCTTCTTTTAAATTTTTTATATTTTCTTCAAAATTTCTTTTAGCTTTATTTAATAAATCGATATTTTTTTTAGATTTTGTAGTTGTTAAAGCTTTTTCTATTTTATTTATATTTTCTTCCATGGTTTTGAGTTCATTATCAACTCTGATAAGTTCTTTAGAAGCTTTTAATTTTTCAGCTTTTTGAGCAGGTGATTCATATTCTTTTTTTGGTTTAGCATATTCTTCTAAAGGTCGTTTAGCAAGTTCTTCAGCTTTTTCTTTTCTTATCTTACTCATTTCTTCTAATTCAGCTTGGGATATTCCTTTAGGAACTTCTATTTTAGGTTTATATTCTTTTGTTAAATCTTCAACAGTTCTTAAAGTTTCTTTAGGATAATTTTTTGCTTTTATAATATCTTCGGCTAATTTTAAACCTTCTTTTGGTGCTTGTTTTAATAATCCTCCTATTATATCAGTTAAAAGCATTGTTCCAACTTCACCTTTTATAATTGATTCTTTTGCTTTTTCGGATAATCCTTCTTTTACTTTTTCTCTCCATTCTTCAATTGGTGATTTTTCTACAGTTATTTTGCCTTTTTCTGGTTTTAAACCCATAGCAAGTGGTTTTTTACCTAAAGATTCAGCAATGAAATCTAACCATCCACGCGCTGGTAATCCAACAATTTCTGAAGGTTTTTTAGCAATTACTTCTTCAAGTCCTACTGGTTTTCTTTTTCCTAAAATTAAATCAATTAATGCTGGTCCTTTTTCTACTTTTCCAGGAATTTTTTCTTTAGGTTTTTCCGTTACAGTTTCTTCTAAATCTTGAAGAATTTCTCCTATCGTATCACTTTCAGTACCTAAATATTTATCTAAATTAGTAGCTATATCACTTAATGAGAAATTTCTTCCAAATTTTGGTATTAAATAATTTGCTTTATTTAATAAAGAAACTTTGTCTTTAGAAGATAAAGCATCTACATTAATATTTAATCCTTTTAAATATCTATCTAATTCAGTTACATCTAATGGTTGCATATTTTTATCAGATAAATGTTTTTTTAATAAGCTTTGTAAACCAAATTGAGCTCCAGTTGCAATTCCTGTTCGTAGCCCTGTTCCTAATAATTCTGCAAGCCCGGGTTCTTGAGGTAAAATTTGAATCATAATTATCTCCTATCTTAAACCCATTAATGATAATAATCCTAAAGAACTTCCTAATCCCATTCCTTGACCTAATGCAGGTGCAAGTGAACCTAAAAAACCACTTGTAGCAGGTCGATAAAGGGTTTCAAATTGAGGAGTCATTCCTAATCCTAATAATTGTTGTAATTGTCCTAATGCTTGAGACTGTAAATTTGCTCTTTGAGAAGCTAAATTTTCAGCAAGTGAAGCACCAGCTTGTCCTAATTGTTGTCCAAAAGCAGAAGATCTTTGTGCTCCTAATCCTGAAAATCTTTCAGCAATTGAAGGCATAATTTCTTGTTCAAATTGTCTCATTGCTGGTCTTTGATAAGTTTCTAAACCTTCTTGAGAGCCAGAAAGAAGTTGCATTAAATTTTGAAAACCCATTCCTAAAGGAGTTTTTATATTTTCTAATATTTGGCTAAAAATTGATTTTTGTTCAGGTGTAAATCTTTCAATTTCTTCAAATCTACCCTTTTTTCCAAATAAAAAATTTGAAAGTGCTGACATTTTCTACCTCCACTTGCTTTACCTTAGTAAAGTATTTTTTATGTATTTTGGCAAGTTATTTGGATGCTTTTAAACGGCCATAGAAAACTATTAAATTTTTTTATTTTTTTCGTTTAAAGATTTTGATTTTAATTCGTTTTTTAATTAAAATCTTGCTTTTAATGTTTTTAGGTTAAAAATCAATGCTCAATGAAAATAATTCTTATATTAAGAATGAAATTAGAAAATTTTTTAGATATAATAAAAATTTAACTTTAAAAGATGTAATTGAAGGTTTTGCAGATTGGATTGCTTTTACTACTTTAGTTTCTCAAGATTCTTTATCATTTTTTTTTGATAAATATTTACAATCGTTTTTATTTTATTCAATAAAAGAAATTAGAGAAAAAGATAAATGTTGATAGGATATGCCCGTATATCAACTGATACTCAAGTATTAGATCAACAAATTGATGCTTTATTAAAATATGGAGTAGATGAACGTCACATTTATAAAGAAAAAATATCTACAAAATCTAAATATCAACCTGAATTAGATAAAGCCTTAAAATTTTTAAGAAAAAAAGATACTTTTGTAGTGTGTAAATTAGATAGATTTGGAAGATCATTAGAATTTTTAATTAAAATGATGGATTATTTTCAAAAAAACGATATAAATTTTGTTTCTTTAAGTGAAAAAATAGATACAACTACAGCTACTGGAAAAATGCAATTTCAAATAATTGCTTCGTTTGCAGAATTTGAACGTAATCTTATTTCTGAAAGAACTAAAGAAGCTTTATATGCTGCTAAATCTAGAGGTAAGAAATTAGGACGTCCTTTTATTTTAAGTGATGATCAAAAAGAAATTATTATAAGATTAATAGAAAATGAAGAACCTATTCGTAAAATTTCTAGAGTAATTGGAATTAAATCCACTACTCCCATTTATAATTATTTAAAAGATAAGAAAAGATATGAAAAATGAATTAATAAAAAAATTTAATTTAAAAAAATTAATGAATAAAGATTATTTAAAAGAATTTTATATTTCAAAAAGTTCTTATGAAAATAAAAGATTGTTTTCAAATGTTTATTATCTTTTAGAAAAAAAAGAAATATTTCCTTTTCATAAAATGAAATCCTATTCAACTTGGCAATATTGTATGGGAAATAAAGCTTTATTACATATAATAAAAGGCCTTAATAAAATTAAAACAATTATATTAGGAGATGATATAAAAAATGGAGAACAATTGATGTATATAACAGAACCTAATACTTGGTTTTGTGCCCAAAGTACTGAAAATGGTTTATATGATTTTTCATTTTTTATACATTTTATTTCTCCTTCATATTTGGAAGAAGAAGATGAATTTGGTACTTATAATAAAATAATTAAGGAAATCCCTAATTATAAAGACTTTGCAAAAAAATATAGTTGTAAAAAAGAAAAATATCGATTCTCTGAAAAAGATTATAGTGTAAAAAATTATGATTAAAAAATATAGAAAACTTCATTTTCATTGTGAAATATGTAAACAAAAAGAAGATTTACTTGTACATCATAAAGATTTTAATAGAAAAAATAATAAAAAAGAAAATCTTCAAGTTCTTTGTTCATCTTGTCATGCTAAAATTCATAAAAGAATTATAAATATAAAAAAAATGAGACGTTTTTACATACTTAATAAGTATCAATTAACTTTTAATTTTATACAAAGATAATTTATGAGATATTTTGAAAATAATGAAGATAAATTAAAAAGAGTTAAATTTATTGAAAAAATTATAAGTGAAATACAAAAAGAAGTTCAAGGGAATATTGAAGATCATTTTGATATTATTTCTGGTGTTATTGCAGTTTCATTTTCATCTATTATTCAATATATTATAAAAAATGAATCTAAAAAAAATGCCAATAAATATTTACATTTATTAAAAGATACATTAATTGAGGATATATTAATTTATGTAGATATTTTATCAAAAATTATTGGTAATAGTGAAGAAGAATTTTATGAACATATTTCAAAAGAAAAAGATAAAACTCCCCAATTTGCTGATGAATTTGATGAAATTTATTCTATGTATAAAAAGAAATTTAAAAAATAAAATATTTATCCTTTATAAAATTCTAATATTACATATGAATATGTAAATCTAGTTAAATTAGCACTTGTTGTGATATAAATATTTGTATTATTAACTCTTAATTCAACTTCTAAATTAGGACCACCATTGGGCATCGGAATAAAATCTATTAAATTAGGATCCCGTGCACTTCCATAAAGGCGTGTAAACAACCAGTTATTATTAATAGCAGCAATACCATGAGGAATAATACTAGTAGCAGTATTAGGTAAAACTCCCGTGGAAATAATTTTCCTATAGATAAAATTTTTATTTTGTGGATTAGTTCCAGGAAAAGTTTGATTATTTTGAATTTCAATTGTTTCATATTGTCCCATATCTTTTCTGTTTATAAATCTTGCATGTTCTTCCAATGTAATTTTTAAAAATTCTTTAAAATTAAAATTATCATCAGGTAGTACAATATTTTCTGGTAGATAATTTCCTTGTGAATATTGAGGAGCAAAACTCATCTTAATCTTCCTGTTGGTTCTACATCCATTAATATGGCATGTAATTCAAAATCAGATCCTTGTATTTCTAAATTTCTCATTTGAGTTTCAGAAAGAGTAAATTCTAATTGAAATGAATCAGCTAATAATCCTCGTTTAACTTCTTGCCAAATTTTATCTTGTCCAACCATAAATAAATCTGTAGGATCATATTTAGTATCAATACTTGAATTTCCAAGAAGCGGTAAAATAGCTTCATTAAAATTAAAATCTTGATACATATTTAATGTAATTTCTCCTTCACTTGTTTTTGTTAAAAGTAAATGAAGATCATTTAAATTTGTTTTTTTTCCTTCATCTTGAAATAAAGCAAAATTCTTTGTTTTGAAATTTAATTTATTTAATTTTTGAACTTCTCCTCCTCCAATATAGACGCCAGTAATAGTTAAAACAGATCCAATAGGAACATTTAAATCAAAAGTATTTTGAGTTACATTTGTAATTTTATAAACATAATTATTAGTATAAACAATACCATCAATAGTAAAAGTTAAATCATTCATATTATCTAATAATATAAAATCATTATTTTTCAAATTATGATCAGGACAAGTAATAGTATAAGTTACATTAGTAACATTTGTTACAAAAAGCGAATAATCATTTGAAATCGTTTCTTCAAAAAGAAATGTCCAACCTTGTTGATTTCCAGTTATTATTAAAGGATATTCAGCTTGAGAAATTCCATTATTCCATGGAACATTCCAATCCAACCATGAATTAAAAGGAAGAGTAGCCCACGTTAAGCCACTGCTTTTTTGATAATATCCATAACAAGTAAAAGAATCATTAAATTCAGCAAAAGTATTGTTTCTATAATTAAAAACTAAAACTTTATTTGGAAATATTTGATTACTTCCAAAAAGAGGATAAGTCCACATTACAAGTTCTCTTCCAAAATCTCTTATTCCATATACTCTTTGCGCTCCATTATTAGAATTATTTATTTGTCCATGAAGATCTGGAATTTTAACATCAATTCTTTCTACTCCATTTGTAGAAGCAATATGTATTCCTCTATTTCCTATTCCTACAATTCCTTTATCAAAATTAACTTCTGAAAAAGTAGATTCACATCCTAATTCTGTATTTATTTGTTGCCATATAAATGGAAGAATTTCATTTCCTGTATAGACTAATTCCCAACTTGATCTTTCAAAAAATACAATTAATCTATTTTGTACAAATTGAGCTGATGTTATAGCTTCAGAAACTGGAGCATCTATATATCCTCCTCTTCCAATTGTATCATCTAACCAAGAAGTTGCTGCAATTGTAGGATCTCCATTTTGAGACCATCTAGCTCTATTTTCATAAGTTCTATCATTTCCGCTTTCATCTTCTATAGTATTTAAAGCTACTAATCTATCTTTGAATGGTATTAAAATTTTACATGTTTCTAAATATCTAGTTGCTCCTACATCTAATTGAGGTCTTAAATTTGTCCAATTCACTCCTCCTTGAGTAAAATATCTTATATTATCGGCTACCACTCCATTAACTACATAAAAATTCATATTATAAGCATTTGTAGCTCTGTAATTTACAGTCCAAAAAAAATCAGAATTAGTTCCTGTCCACACAGCTGATCCAGCAGCAGGAGGAAGAGGACCAAAAACATCCCATCCAGCTCCAGGAATTCTTCTATAAGAAAATTGCGGATCAAAGGCTATACATTCTTCATAATTAACTGGAATATCTTCTCTTGTTCTTAATCCCATTACTGGCAGCCCAGGATAATAATAAATAGGAGTAAGAGAAATTGGAAATGCTAAATTAACAGCTCCAGTTGTATTATTTATAGTTCCTGTATATAAAGGATCAGTGGTTAGTAAAGTATGTAAACCTGGAGTAGTATTATTAGAGGTTAAAATAACATTTCCAATAGAAAATTGTTGTCTTCCTGGAGAAGGAATTGGAACTGCGCCTGGAACAACAGTTATTAATACTCCAGTTTTACAATCTCCTATTGATAATCTTAATCTAGAAAGCAATTGATCATGATCAAATAAATTAAATCCAAATCTTTTTTTTACTCTTCCTCTCCAAATATAAACATCTTCTAAAAGTGGAAATGCTTTTTCAGGAAGTAAAAAAGGTTCTTTATCATTTTCAAATCCAATATCAAAATCTGAAATTAATAATTTTGGCATTTTAATTACCTATTGCTATATATCCAATTGTGCATGCATTACTTGCTCTAGCAGCAAAATTATTGACTGATTTATTTACTACACTTGCATATAAAGCATTTGGATCTAATGGAGTAATAATTACTTCCCAACAATTATTAGGAAATGCAGATACAAAAGTAAGAGTTGTTCCTCCTACTCCTGAACCAATCGCTCCAAATCCCCATTTTAAAATAACTCCTCCTGCTAAAAAAGTAGATCCAGGTTCAGCTACACTTGGATCTTGAGCTGAAAGTTGTATAACAGTTCCATTATTTTCTTTTCTCATATATAAAGTGGAAACACCACCTAAACTTTTAGAATAAAGAGCTATCTCATCAACTGCAACAGCTGGATCAGCTCCTTGATCTATCAAAGTAACATATGTATGTTTACCATTATCAGCTAATGCTGTTAAAGCAACGTGATTTTGAGAAAATTGAGTATTTAATTGTTGGAAATTAGTTAAAAATTGTGGTTGAGAATCTGTTGCTGGTGAATCTGTTGGCTGCGGAATATTTGGGTTAAAAGTCATTTTTATCTCCTTACTGGTTTGATCTATACGGACTTACATAATTAAATTCATCTGTATAAATAGTAGCCGTTCTATTTAGTGATATTTGTTTTAAAGTTCTTCTTTCTACTAAATTTTTTGCTTGATCAAATAAAATTTGAACTTTTGCAAAACTTTCCATATCTAATCTGTCTTCAAATATCTTTAAAGAAGTACCATATGAAAGTAATTGCCACCATTCTCTAAGCTCTGGTTCATCTATAGCATTTACTAAAGAAGTAGGAGTTACATAACAATTCATTTCAAATTGATAAGCTTGATTAGGAACTGGAGATAATTGAATTACATCATTATAAAATAAAGCTCCTTGAGGTCTTGCAGCTTCATAACTTACTGATTGAACTCTAATATCAGTTCCATTCGCAATAATTGCACTCCATGTAAGAGCTGCAATGGCACCTGTAGTATAATTTATGGTTGATCCAGCTAAAACATTTCCTGTAAAAGTACCAGCTCCATTATCTTGAGCAGATAAAGAATTTCCTGTATTATCAATAGTAGAAATTAAAACTCTATTTCTTTTAACAGGAGCAGCTGTAATATTTCCACTATAAGGACCAGCAATTCCACTTCCAGTTGTAAGTATTTCATTAGTAGCTATTTCAGGATATACAGAAAAAAATTGTTGCCTTGATTGAAAAAATTGAATTTCCATTCCTCCTATATATATAGGAGGTTCAATACTAATAATTGTATTCGGAGTAAAATTATATTGATCAATATCACTTTGAGTTACAAATCTATAAGTTTCTTTTAAATTTATAAGTCTCAAATGTTCTGGAAAATCATAAAGATAAAATGTATTAACATAAGAATCTATTTGAGCATCTGTTAATTGATTAGGTGAAGGACTTTTTGTAATTCTTCTTACTTTTGATCTAATATCCGCTAATGTTGCCATTTTTTATTCCTTTTCTATTATATAAACCTTTAAATTTTATTATGTTGCTATATTATCTAATACTCCACTTATATTTAAAACTTCAGCAACATTTACAGGAAAAGCACCAGGAATTACAAAGGCATCTAATAAAGTAGTATTTACATTTACCCAAAAAGAATTAACATTTATTACAGTAATTAAAATTTCATTTTTAGGAAATCTCATCCCATAATTAAGAGGAACATTTATTCTTACATAATCTCCGGTGCTGTATCCATGTAGTGTAGCTGTGACCATAGCAGGATCAGTATTAGTAATCGCAATAACAACTTTTCTTTCAGGTTCAAAATCCGCAAAATTCATTCCTTTACCTTGTTTCTCCTATTTAAGCTATATAACTTATTTATATTTCCTTAGCAATTACATATAATCTTGAGAAATAAATTGATATCTTTCTATCGGTGTATCTCTTCCAATTATTTTATTTCCATCTTTATCAATTAAATATTTTGATTTTTTATATTTACATTGTCTATTTATATGCCTAGCTACTCCTAAAGGTATTGTATATTCTTGACCATCTACAAAATGATAAGTTCTTACTGGATCTCCTTTATACATTCTATAAGCAAAAGTTACATCTCCTCCTGGACATTCTGAATTTTTAAAAACTCCTTTTACTAATTTGCTGTTTTCTATTTTGTCTTTTTCTATTTTTTCGGAAGTTTTTTTCTTTTCCTCTGTTGTTAATTTACTTTCATTAAATTCAGAAATTTCTTTAACATAATTATGATGTAATTCTGTAAAGTTATCTTTTTTATTTTCCCAAACTTTTTTCTCTTCATTTTCAGTTAATTTACTTTCATTAAATTCAGATGGTTCTTTAATATCACTTTCTGGTGATTTCAACATATGATCTCCTCATATTTCAAAAAAAAGGACGAAATCTTTATGATTCGTCCTTTTTATATTTTATTTTTTAAAAAGTATATTCTCTTGAAAAAGCCATCCAATCCATCACATTAGTATTAGCTCCTACTACTGCAGTTCCTAAGTTCAATCCAAAGAAACTATCATTATCAGTAGCAGCAGTTAAGATTGTAGAAACTTCTCCAAAAGGTACTACATGTGCATGTGTTACTCCAGTAGCAGCTACAGCTGATGTTGGAAATGCAAATGCTGTAAAAGCAGCGGCATTAATATCAGTTGTTATAGTAGATGCTGTCACTGCAGCAACAGTTGCAGTTAAGCCATTAATTTGTGGCATTCCAAAATTTGCATCAGGATTATTGATTGTTATTCTATCTCCTACTGCATAACCATGAGCTATAGAAGTAGTAATAACAGCTGGATTAGCAGCAGTTATTGCCGTAATCCATCTTCTTCTAGGAAGAAATCTTGCCTGTTGAACTATTCTATAATCAGCATTGGTTGCAGCTGCACCAAAACCAGCAGCTGGTAAATATCCTAGAGTATAAGATACTCCACCAGTAACGGCAGTAACTTCAAATTCAAGACCTGCAATTTGAAGCATTGCAGTTGTATTTAACATTCTTACAATATCACCAACTACAGGAGTATTAACATCTGAAACCACAGCTGGTGTTGCATTTGTAATAGCTGTTCCAGTGGCAACTAATGGGCCATCAGCTAATGTTCTTTGATCTATTTCTGTAAAACCTGCTCCTCCAGCAGCTGTTGCTGTAGCAGTTAATGCAGATCCTCCACCTTCAGTAATATGGGTAGCTTGACCTGCTGCAAATCCTCTATACCAATAAGCCTTAACAACTGCAGTTGGTGCAGTTCCCCATGTTGATCTATTTTGTATAACAAAATAATCAATTGGTAAAGGAAATTCTATTGTTCTAGCAGCTCCATCAGATATGTAAGATCCGGAAGCTATTAAAGACATAGGTGTACTCATAATTTCTTCTCCTCTTACGCTAATGTTGCTCTTAAGTTAATAATCCAAGCATCATTTGTGATTCTTGGTACTTGTGCCATCCTCCATGCACAGGTTTGACGAAGCTCTATAGGATCGTCACCATGACCTGCAGGATGATAAATAAATTTTGCAGAAATTCCATTTTGTTCAATTTTTGCATAGGATTCTTGCCCACCAATGAAGATATTATAAACATCATTCCCAAGAAGGGAACCATTGGTAGTTACTGATCCTCTAGATGAGAGATAGAATCTTACATTTCCAATACTACCCCATTCTGAAGAAAGAACTCCTTCTTGATTGGGATATTGAGCTTTATTGATAAATCCATTTACATTTTCAAATTGACCGATCATATTAGTATCAGCTAATCCAAAATATGCATCTCGCACTGGACCTGAACCAAATCTATCTTCTCCTTCAATCATATCAGTAATAAAATCTGCATCATTATTTTGAAGAGTTGCTACTACACTATTGACATCTGCTCGTGTGATCTCTGTAGGATTATCTCCATTGACTCCATTAACGCAATTTAAAACAGACGCTGTTCCTGCAAGCATATCTCGAATTAATTCATCGTCAGTTTCTCTCATTGACTGACCAAGACGAGCTGCTGCTTCATTTAAAACAGGATCTTCGTTTATTAATGTTACCTGCTTTGTTATTAATATATAAGTACCGTACCAGTCAATTCGAGCATCTATATCAACTGCATTTAATGTTTGAACCGGCGGATTATTCATAGCAGGTCCTAATGGTACAGGTGCAGTTGCAAGACGAGTATATCGACGCATACGTAATATATCTCCACTTCTCTCTGGCATTTCATAAGGTATAGCAAAAGCTCCATGAATCAATCTCGCTTGAGGAGTTGAGAGTAACTTTGCACTAAACCGTTGTTGTACCGGAGGTGGTAATACAGTGGTTGTTGTAGTCATCTTGATTTCCTTGTTTATCTATTTTTAATTACAAAGATCCTCCTCGATATTTAACTATTTCTTTCCACAGTGCTACATCACCTTTAGCAAAATCATTTGCATACGATAACGGACGTTGCTTGCCGAAAGTTGTGCTAGAAGTAGGTTTTTGGGAATTTTTAGCTATTTTTTCTTCACTTTCCTTACTTATTAATGAATCTTTAAAAAAATTAGAACGTTTTATTTCTTTATAAACTCTTTCATAAGGATTATTAGAAGCCATTATTAATTTTTCGAGTTCTGGATCTTCTTTTTTCAGTTTTTCAATATTTTCTAATGTAACAATCTGATCATAATCTGAATATTTAGAACGTACTTCGATTGGTTGTTTTGATTTTTCAAAATTTTTTAATTCTTCTTGAACAATTACTCTAGCATCTTCTTTATTAAGCTTTTTATATTGCTCATAGGTGATAATGTCATCTGCATCTAGCTGAGGTTGTTCAGGAATTTCTTCTTTTTTATTAAAAGAGGTTTTTAATTTTTCTTCCAATTCCAAATATCTTCTTTTTAATTCAGATTGTTCTTTTTCAGATTGTTGTAATTTTTCTTCCATTTTTCTCCAATTATATTCTTTAGAACCTTTTTGAAGCTCTTCTGAATTTTCATTAGAAATAGAAGAAACTGAAGAATTTTGCTCATTCAGGCTAGCGACATCCTGATTACTAACGCTTATATTTGCTTTTTCTTCTTGTTTTATCATTATTTATCCTTGTTTATTTATTTTAGGAAGCGATTCCTAACTTACGCTTTGATCCTATAACGTTGATCACACGCTTATTTACTTATATATAGTATAAATTTTATTTATGCAAAATTTTTTAAGAAGGAAAAGATATTTTATAAATAAAAAATTAAATTATTATAAAAAATTATATATTATTTTTATAATAGAATAATCAAGTAAAAATAAATTTACTATAATAAGAAATATCCTTAATAAGAAATTAAAATATAAATAAAAAGGTAATTTAATTGTCATTTTTTTCCTTTTTTAATAATTTTCATCTTTTTTAAGTGATTTATAAATTTTTATCCATTTTATTAAATTTGGATCATAATCATTTTGATTATTTAAAAATAAATCAAAATCAGACCAATGAGGTAAAGACCACAATAATTTAAGTTCATTTTTTTTATTATTTACATACCATAAATCCATATCGTCTTCCATTAATGGTTTACTTCTTCTAGCAATAAATATAAATTTAGTTATTCTTTCTGGTGCATATATTTCTTTTTTACATAAAACTTGAATGTAATATTCATTAATCAATGTTCTGTGTTTTTCAATACAATCTATTAATTCTCTCATATAAGATTTTCCTCCTTCATGAGCTAATTCATAAGCTTCAATAGGAGAAGATTTTTGATGATCTTTTTGAGTTTTTAGGAGTTGAGTTCCTAACGTATCTCTATTTTCATACTCTGATTTCAAAATATTTTTCCTTTTGCATTAAAAAAATGATGTAGAAATAATAAATATTAATTTTAACTAATAACAATGACTAAAATATTTCTACATCTATTACAAATTAATTATATCTACCTTCTTTATATGTAACTTTTCCTTTTTCAGGATCACCTCTTTTTGCTAATAAAGCATCAGGATGGTCTTTATAACTCACAGAACCTCTTTCTAATTCTCCTCTGGATGCTAAATAAGGAGAATTTTCAGTTGGATAACTTACTTTTCCTTTCATTACCAATTTTGAATTATTTTTTTTCATTTTTTTATCCTTTTAATTTATTTTTAATTTTTTTAAATATTTTTTTTAACTTAAGAGTTAAAAATTTATAAAATTTTATATACAGATCCTTAATTCCTTTCTTTTTTCTTTTAGAAATTTTTCTTTTTTGTTTCATTGATTCCTCATTTATCATTTTCTTTTCTTTTTAGGTATTTTATATCCTCTTTTTCTAGCTTCTGATAAAGCAATTGCAATAGCTTGTTTTTGTGACTTTACAATTGGTCCTTTCTTAGACCTACTATGTAGCTTTTTTTCTTCCCATTCTTCCATGACCTTTTTTATTTTAGGTCTGGCTTTTCTTGAATATTTAACTTTTTTTTTCTTCATTTTTAATTTCCTCTTTTGGTATTACTTCTAATCCTTATGATATCCTTCTGATAAAAATGTTCTTAAACAATGAGGACATACATATCTGTAAATTCTTTTAAAAATTATTTTCTTTTTCTTCCCATTGCTGAAAGTTGTCCCATTTTTTTAGCTCCATATTTTTTACGTCCTATCCACGCTGCTAATTTTTCAGGAGATCTTATTCCTTTCTTTTTTTCTAATGCTCCTTCTAATGCACTAAATCTTTTTCCAGAACCTAATTTTGGTTTTTTTCCTTCAGCTACGTAACTTTTACCTTTTCTTTTTTTGGCTTTTGCTGATTTTCTTTCAACATATTTGAACATTTTTTTTTCCTCTCTTTGTAATATTAAAAATAAAATAAATATTTTTATTTTTGATATTTTGTTTTAATCAATGTTTATCTTTTAAAATTCTAAATAAAATATATTTTAAACTATTCATCTGATCTTCTTTTCCATCTTTCAATAATATCTTCTTTTTTTAATCTTAAACCGCACCATTTAGTGCCGTCATACCAAGCATTAGTTTCTCTTATTTTATTTTTTAATTTAACTATTACTAAATCATAAGGATAAGGAGTATATTTTTTAGCATTTATCCACCCATCCACCGTTAAATGTTTTATATCTTCATATGTAAGCGCACTTACTCCTATTTTTTTAAGCATTTTTTGTTTATTCTCCGATCTCTTTTTCTTTTTCAATTTTCTGTATATCTTTTTTTTGAATTAAATTTATTATATTTATAAGTTTTTGTAATTGAGTTAAATCTATATCTTCTAATTCTTTAGCAGCTTTTATCTTTTCTAAATTACCAAGTTCTAAATCATGAAAAGCTCTTGCTCTTCTTTCTTCAGCTAATGCTTGATTTTCTTTTATTCTTGAGAGTCTTTCTATACCTAATCCTTCATCGGCTGTTGCTCTTGCATTTGCAAGATTTATTTGAGATTTTAATTGTTCAGATTGTAAAGCAAGTTGAGATAATTGAGTTTGTTGTTGAGTTGCTTGAAGTTGTCTTATTGCATCTAATAAATCTTTTTTCTCTGGAATAGGAGCTTTTTCAATTAAAATATCAGGAGGAATAGGAATTCCTAATTTTTGCATTTCCATTAATGCAACAAATGAAGCTTTTCTTTGAGTTTCAGTAAGTGTTCCTTCTGCCACTATGCAATCAAATTTTTGAAAAGCTTTATTAAAAAATTGCTCCGATGGTTGTTCATTCAAAATTCTTCTTACTTTTCCAGCTGTAAAATTTTGTTGAATCAAACTAATTGTCATTTCTCCTAATAATTTTTGTGATCTATCTAAATTATCAAATAAAGTTTGAAGAGTAGTTAAACCAGCTCCTTGTCGAAGCATACTTAATATGCCAGCTTTATCATCATCAGCAGATCCAAGTAATTCTTCATTAACCCCAGAGATTTGAGCAATTTCATTTCCAAGAGCTTCAGAAAGTTGAATCATTGAAGGAGGAATTTGAGGAGGTTGCATAAATTGGACAGAATCCATCCCCATCGGAGCTTCTTTTTTTATAAAAAGAGCTTGACCTTGTCCTTGTTTAAAAGCATCATTATCATCTATTAATGAGCCTTCCATTACTTTCATACCGGAATTTATCTGAGATTCTAAAATATCAAGTTCTATAATTTTTCTTCTATTATATAAAAATTGAGAATCTCTTAATCCTCTTACGACGCCTTGAATTTTCCAATTATAATAAGGAACATCCGGCTCAAAATATGCAAAAATAGGAATAAAAGGATAAGAATCAATTCCATAAGGATTAGGTCCTAAATACATTACTCTATTTTGAATTACAATTGCTAAATTAACAGTTTGTTTTTCTATTTGCTGAGATTTAATTTGAGGAAATTTTGCTAAAAATTCATCTAATCTTTCTTTTTCACCTAACCATTCCATTGTTTCGCCAGAAAGAGTGTCAATAAGAATTGTAGCATTTCTATAATCAAGGTGCCAATATTCATCATAAGAAAGCAAATCAGTATTTTGAATGTTAAAATTTTCTGGTTCAAAGGTAAATTTGTCATCTCTTCTATTTCCTTGCATTTGCATTATTTCTTCTTTTCTTTCAGGCATTAAAGAAGCCGCTTGGAGTTTAGATAAATATTTTCTTGTCCATACAAAATTGGCGTCTGACATATCATATTTTCTAAAAAATTGATCTAACATAAAACCATTATAAGAAAGATTATCTATTTTAAATTCTCCATTAATAGGATCAGATCTATAATCCATCCATATATGAAGTAAATTCATACCAGTTGTTAAAGCTCCCTCAAATGCTTCAGAAATAGTATGATAACCATTTGTAGTTGCATAAACCCAATTTAAAAGACGAGAAAACTGATCAGCTGTTAATTCATCTGAACTTTCAATTGGAAGAGTAATAGTTGTCTTTCTATTTCTTCTTTGAAAGCCTGCAATCATATTTATAATTCTTCTAATTCTATTAAAACTAAACTTTTTCTTTTGAAATACAGGATAATTTAGATAAAGTTCATTCCATAAATTTTGATCGCCAGCTTTGAATCTAACATCTCTAGTTCCTTCCAACCAATAAGATTGATTAGCTTGAGAATTTTTATTAAAAGATTCTTGCATTAATTTTAAAATATCTTGATCATTTTCAACAAAATATTCAGAAGATAGTCTACTAGACATTTTTTAAATCCTTGTTTATCTAAGGTTACTGTAGCTTATTTGTAGTGAGTTGACTACTTATTTTTTTATGGTATTATGAAATTCATAATCATATAAAAATTTAATAGCTTCTTTAATAACAATAGATTTTTTAAAAGGTAAGCTACAGTTCTTTCTACTTTTAATCATTTCTCCTAAAATCTTACATTCTTTATCGTTCAAATAAACTTTTATTATATTTTTTCTTTTATTTTTTTCGCTTTTTTGAGAAATGGTTGAAATATTTCTTTTCTTTAAAACTTTCCCTTTTTCTTTTTTAAGATTTAAAATTTCTTTTTCAACCTTTTTAATTTTTTTTATTAAAGTTAAATAATTATTTTTTTTTAATGTTTTGGCCATTTCTTCTTTTCTCCTTTATTCCTCACTTATTGATCTTTCTAATTCTTCTAAATTATCTTCAATTAATAACTTGTAATCTAAAAGGTAATTTAATTCAGAAATTGACAATTGAATGGACATAGCAGTGGTTTCAATATTTTTGATTAAATAGTCGATTTGTTCTTTGATATCTTCAATTATACAAATTTTATTTATCACTTTAATTCCTCTGCTTATCATCTTCCCTCGAATTCACTTTAAAATATTTTATTTAATTATGTAAAGAGTTTTATTAACAAAAAAAAGTGAATATAATTAGAGTAGGAAAGGAGAAAAAATTTATATTCACTTTTAAAGATTTAAATAACTTTTTATTTTTTTAATTTACATTCTTTGTTATTGACGGACAAACTTTTATATTTCAAAAATTTAGTTACGCAAAATAATAATAACATTAAAAGAATTACATAAAAAAGCCTGTTGGTAAAATATTTATTTATTATATAAAAATAATCTTTCATTACATTTTTTCCTTTAAAGTGTCAAATATGGCACTTTTTTAATAAAATTTTTAATCCATCTTCCATTTTCTTTTTAACTCATTTAAATGTTCTTTTGACATAGAATTCGAAGAATTTTTTAAATAATTTAAAGATAAAATCATATATCTAAATGCATCTACGCTATGAGAAGCCCAATTATGAAATGGTTTATTTCTAAAAATTTTAGCATTGTCATCCCATTCAGAATGATATTCATGTAAACATTTAATTAAACAATCACATTTTTCTTCATCGATATATATTCTTGGAAATATTCCTCTCACTTTTTCTATTCCTTCTAATAAAGAATATTTATTTTCTATTATTTCAAAATTATATTCAGATTGATTAGCAATTTGAAGAAAAGTAGAACCGGTTGCAATTTCTCTTTTTTTTCCGTCATGGGGCAGAAAATGAGTCGCATAGGGATATTTTTTTTCTCTCAAAAAATTTATATAATGATTTAAGGGAAATCCTGAATTTTCATAATGATCAATGACTAATATTTCATTTCCTCTTTTTTGAAAAAAGACAATCGCCATACTATCTGAAATTCCAATATCCCATGCTGTATAAACCAAAAAATTTTTATCAAATGGAACTTTTCCAATTCTTTTTTCCTTATAAGCTTCTTTTAATTGCCTTGAAAAATAAGCTCCTAATTTTCCAATTTCAAATGAACAATAATATTCTTGATCTAACATTTCTTGAGAAATGCCTTGTGATAATTTTTCTTTTAATTGATTAGGATCAATAAGTTTGGTATCTTCAATAGTTACCTTTATAAAGTACCATATATGTGGGTTATTTTTAGCGAATTGATACAATGTCCAAAAATAGTTTTTTCCCTGCGGTGTAGAGTTAAAAATAGCCCATCCTTTATTTTTTTCTAAAATAGGATCCAAAATTGATGTCCAAATCGTTGGATTTTGCCATGCAAATTCTGATAAAACTACACCGATAGGATTAGCTCCTCTAAGAGCATCTGGAGAATCTGAACCTACTACTTGAATAATGGATCCATTTGTAAGATATAATTTCATTTCATTGTTAAGTCTTTTTTTTATTATTTCTAAAGGACAAAAATCTAAAAAAGAACGCCCATCTTCTGTAATATTATCCCAAAAACTTTTTCTAGCTTGAGAGTAAGTTGGAAAGATATAATAATAGTTTCCTTTTTTCTCCATTGCTTTTTTAAGCATTAAATTCCAACAACATAAATCTTTGCCGCCTCGTCGATGGATTACTAAAACAGCTCGTTTTATTCCATCATCTAATGCTTCAAATAAAGGAATTTGATAATCTCTTGGAATAAAATTATATGGAAGAATTACTTCCTTCATTTTCTTTGCCTTTTTTAGAAAAATTAATAATTTTTACTATTGTATTTGAAAGATCTTTTCCTATTTCTTTTTCCAGTTCTTTTAAATGTTGATCTAATAAATAATCATTAAGTCTTATATATTTATTAAAAAATGATGGATGAATCTTTGATGGTTTAGCATTTACTTTTTCAATCATTCTAGCGGCTAAGATAGCTTTGACACACATTAATGCTTCGTGAAATTTTTCATTTTCTTTTGCCAAATCAGGGATTTTAGAAGGAATAAGCATTTTTTCAGCACAAAATTGGATTAAAGCATAAGAATCATCTTTTTTAGACCATTTGATTAAATCATCGCCAAGAACTTTAATTTTTTCTTCAGTCCAAAATTTTGGACGTCCTACTTTTTTTTCTAACGACATTCAAATCCTTGTTTAGTGTCTATTTTTTTAATAGCTATAACTCTAATAATTTGCAATAAAATAATACTTATAATTGACTTAAATGCAATGGTTTTATTATATTAGATGCAACTTTTAAAAAAGGAGAAATAAAATGAGCAATTTTAAAAAAGAAAATTTTAGAATTCAAATTGGAGATATTGTAATTGGTAATAAAGGAAAACATAAAGTAATTGGAACTGTTTTAGAATCAACTAAAAAAAGAGGTCAACCTGCAATTTTCTCTAGATGGGGATTTGTAGGAGTTTGGGTTGAAGATGAATATGGAAAAAAGACAGTAATAAATAATATAGAATTAGCTTGAAATAATATTATAAAATAAATATTTTATCTCTTTGTTAAGAAATATTCTTAAAATTAGACCCTTTAATTTTTATATGCTTATGAATTTACCAGAAGAAGATAAAAAAAACTTAATGTTTCAAAATTTTTATGAACTTATTACGGGATATATTGATTGCTATAATCCAAAAAATGAAGAAAAAATATATTTTTTAATAATATTATCTTCTAATTTATTAGATCATAATGTAGAATTACTTAATAAATTTACCGATTTATTATATCGTTGTTATAATAAAGAAGAATTAAAAAATATTTAAAATTAAATTTAACAATATTGATCGTTATTCTCTGAAAGACAACAATATCTTTTTCCATTAGGACAAATATAGATACTACCTTCAAAAAGAATGGTTTGAACTACCGAAGCTACCATTCCGGCTACTGTTCCTAATACAATATATTTAAATACATGGGAATAATCTTTTTTGATACATCCAATGCCGCTTGAAGCAGCTATTCCACTTACGATATAAAGAGCTACTCTTGCTAAATAAGTTATTAAGTTTATTTCTTTTCCACAAAAAACATCTTTAAAAAAATAATGAGAATTACTTTCTCTTTTTAAAATAGGAGTTTCTCCCAAAAGAGGTTGAGAAGAAGATTGAATTAAAGAATCATTATTAACAATTTCTTTTCCGTTTACTGCACAAGACATTTTTTTCCTTCTTTATAATTAACATTTCTAATAATTCAACAAGATTGATCATCATTTTCTAAACAACAACAATATTTTTTTGCAGGAGGACAAAGATAGAAAGTAAGTCCACAAATTATAGTTTGAGCTACAGCTGTTGTCATTCCTGAAATCATCCCAAATCCAATATATTTAGAAATATGAGAAGAATCTTTTTTGATATATGCAATAGCACTTGCAATACCGATGCCACTTCCTATATAAAGAGCTACTCTTGCTAAATAAGTTATTAAGTTTACTTCTCTTGCGCAAAAAATATTTTTAAAAAAATTATTTTTAGAATTATTTTCCCCTCTCAAAATAGAAGTTTCCTCTAAAATAGGAGAAATATTAATACTTTGTTTTTCGTTTACTGGAAAAGTCATTTTTTTCCTTTTTTTATTATTAATATTTTTAATAATTTAACAACATTGATAGCCCTCTTCTGAAAGACAAGAATATTTTTTTGAAGAACAATAAGCCCAACAATATAGCTCCCCTATAGTGTAACCTAATGCACCTAAATATCCTATTGCGAATCCATCTACAAGATAGTGAGATATTTGAGAATAATCCTTTATACTACAACAAACAACAGCGCCAGTAATTATTCCTACTATCGTCACAAAAACTTGTCGAACTACAATAGTTGTTAATTTTATTTCACGTGGGCACAAAATATTTTCAGGACACTTATATTTTGGACGATTTTCTCCTCTTAAAAGAGTAGTTTCTTCAACCACAGGAGAAATATTATCACTTTGTTTTTCATTTACTGCACAAGACATTTTTTTTCCTTTTTTATAATTAACATTTCTAATAATTTAACAACCTTCATCATTATCATCTTCGCAAAGACTATAATAACATCTTTTTGGAGAACAACCAGCAAAATAAAATGCCTCTATTCCACTGTGAACTAACATAAATACATCTCCTATTCCTATTCCTGTACAAATATATTGAAATATATGAGAATAATCCTTTTTAACACAACTAATAACAGCGCCTATCGTTGCTCCCAATACCGATCCAATAATCATTCTAATTCCATAAATTGTTATATTTGGTTCTGTAACCAAAAAAATATTTTTAATACATTTACATTTAGAATGATTTTCTCTTCTTAAAAGAGGAATTTCTTCCCTCACAGGAGAAATATTAATAGATGCTCTTTCACTTACTGGAAAAGTCATTTTTTTCTTTTTTTATTATTAAATAATTTTAAAATTTACTTTTATAAAATATAATTAACAATTATAATAATTTAACAACAATCTCCTTCATCATTTTCTGATACACAAAAATATTCTTTTCTTGAAGGATAATAAGTATTTAAAAACCAAGTAAATAAAGATTGAATAACACAAATAGTTGGACCACTACCAAAAATAGGTAATATAATATAAAGACGATGATGATTTTTATCAGTGATTATTAGAGATGTCACTACACCAATAGATGTTGAAATAACGGAATATAACAGAGCTCTTAAACAAATAATACCCCATTTCAATTCTCTTCCACAAAATAAAACTTTAAAAGGACTAGAAGATCTTTCAAGCATTGAGGATGAGTTATCTAAACGCGTATATGAGTTATGTAAAAGCATTGAGTCTTCTTTTAAATGATATAAGTTTATTTTTTTTGGCGGAACAACTGGAGGTTGATTCGCTGGTTGATTAATAATGCTTGCCATTATTTTTTTCCTTATTTTTTAAAAAAAAGTAATTTTATAGAAATCCTTATAAAAATACAATCGTAAAATTGTAAATTAATATTGTTAATTCAGAATTTTTATAAACGGTTTTAAATACGTTTTATTTCTCCTTTTTTATATAAGTTGGGTTGTTAATCGATTTTGTTGCAATCGACGAAATTTGAGCCGTTTCTCGCAGTTTTAAGCGCATTTTATTAATGATATAGAAAGGTACATAATATTTTTCTTGTAAAACTTTAAAAAACATATCTATTGTTTTTTTATAAAATACATTATTATTTTTATCTTTTAAGAATTTTTCATGTATTTCCAAAAAACCTTTATTTATTAATGAAATATCATTAGTTTCCTGTTCGTACCATTTTTTATATATCAAATGAATTTCTCTTAATTTTTTATCAATAGTTTGTTCTTCATTTGTTTTGAAATGTTGATATGCTTCATTTTTTTCATTGTCTTTTTGATACCATACTAAAATAGTGTGATAATGAGATTTATATTTTTTTGGCTGCCCTATCGAATTCAAATAATTTTTTAACTTAACAATATAAGCTTCTGTTTTATCTTTTCCTATTTTTTCTATTAATTTATTTTTTTCTTTTTCTGATAACTCAATTTCTATTTCTCTTTTTTCTTTAAACATTTCTTTTTTTATATATGTGTTATTATTATGTGGTATAGGTGTGGGGATTTCCCCTAACCCATTTGGGGATTTCCCCAAATGAGAAAAAGAGGAACCTGTTTTTATAAAAAGCTCTTCATTTTCAAAGGCATACCAAGAAGTTCTATCAAATTTTGATTTGTTATAATTCCCTATTTTTAAAATTGGTTCAAATAATTTTTTGTCACCCTTTCTGGTCTTTCCATTTATTAATTTATATAAAATATCTCTTATTTGATCGGGCGTAAAATAAGGGAAATGATTTGATATTTCTTCTAAAGTTTGATATGTCCATGTATTTCCATCAAAAAAATTTTTATTAGCACGTTTATTAATTGTTATCCAATAAATGAAATGTTGAACTACAATTGCTTCAGGAATTCCAATTTTAGCAGCAAGTTCAGGATCAAAAAAATGACGGTCATGAGATAAAATAATTTTTTCTTTTTCTTTCTCTTGACTAGTTGCTGTTTTATATGCCATAATTACACTCCTGTTTTGTTTTATTTTGATTATATGGTGATTGTTTGCCATTTTTCAACTTCTTTGTTTGATGAGCGGCAAATTTTACCTTAGGTATATACCGGAGCTCTTGGTATTTTTTTTTATTTAGACTCCTCTTCGCTATGTTAAAAAAAATAACTTTAGCAAGAAGGTAGTAAAAACGTCACCATCTTAATACTTTTTTTTTAAAAAAGATGGAGAATTTTTTTTAATAAAGATAAAGATATGCCATTCTTAACAAAGATCTTTATAATTTAATAAAGATCTTTTTTTATTATTACAGGATAACTAAAAGATATTTGAGGTTTTCTATATTTTTCTAATATTTCATCTTTTATTTCATAATCTTTACAAAGTTTTTTATAATCTATTAATCCTTGTTTATTTATTCTTTCAATTTTCACTTTGGCATCAGGAATAATACAATTTCCATCGTCTGTTTCTTCCAAAAGTTCTTGTCTAGTTAATTTTTCATGTTCTATACACATTTTTAGATTTTCTTTAGCTCGTTTCCATTTATTAGCTTTTTCGATTATTGCATCTTCTCTAAGTTCAATAAATTCTTTTATTAAATAAGGAGGAGGAATCATTTTTTCTAAATATTCATAAAATTCTTTTTCTTTTTCTAAGAGGGATGCAATATATGATTGATCTCGTTTAACAGAAATGACAATAGGCTCTTTATCTGGCCTAAAAGCCACATAACGGCATTCGAATTTTCCACTCGCCAAAAGCTGATGCTGAATTTGATCAAAATAATAAGGAGAAATATATCCTTTAGCCGCTTTATCATAGGTTTTTTCACCACACTTAATCTCCAGTATATAATCTTTTTTTTCATTATATGCATCTAATGAAGCAATAATCCAGTTAAATTCTTCATTAATTACTGGTTGTGAAGGTTTATAAAAAGTAGTATTAAATTTTTTATTAAACCAATTTAAAGCCGAATCTTCCAAGAAATTCCCTTCTTCCATTTTATAATTTAGCTCATTATCTTCTTCAATTAAGCCAAGTTTTAATTGCCATAGTTTATAAGGAGAATTGCCTTTAAATGAATTTGTTCCATTGATAATAGCTGCATCTGTAGATGTTACGCATTTTTTTCTAAATTCCCAATATTCATTACTATTTACTACAACATTTGCGAATTTCATAATTTTCTCCGATAAAATATTTATAAATATATTTAGCAGTTTCTATTTGACAACTTTTTATTAAGTCTTTTTGTTTTTCTATTTCTTGAAATGAAAAATACTGATAAAAAATATTTTTTTTAATTTTTTCTCCTTTTTCATTAATTTCAGTGTCCGTCACTATTTTTCCAGGTAAACAAATAAAAAGTTTTTTTTTTCTTTTTTTTACAAGAATTCCTCGAAGATCTATTTTATAATCAATTAAATATAAAGAAATAGTTCCTATATATTTAATTATATTAGATTTATTATCTTTTATTAATCTTGGATAAAAATCAATTACTTCTACTTTCATTTTTTATTTCTTTGTTTTTTTCTACATAATTTCTTATAAATTCTAATATTTTAGGATATTTATCTTTGGTTATTTTAGATAAATCATTAGTTTTTATTGCACGCAATATTTTTGTTTTTTCCATTAAATCAAGTTTATTTAATTCTTCTTTTAATATATTAATTTCATTATCTTCAATTGTTAAAGAAGGTTTATAATCAATATTATCAGATTCTGGATCTTCACCAGTTTCTAACATAAAGTTTTTTAAAAGAGCCATTTTTGTTGCATAAGAAATTGCTTTACCAATTCCTTTATCTTGATTATCTATTCCATATCCATATGAAATTATTTCAAACATATCTTGAGGATCATCAACATTTATAAAAGAAACACTAACTTTTACAATAGTTCTATTACCATCTTGTCGACATTCTAATATATTGCTTTTTGTAAAAACTCCATGTTTAACCATGGGCATATGAAGACTTCCAGTTACTTGGTCATGGGTAATAAATTTATAAGGAAGTCCTTTAGCCGCTTTATCAGTTTTTTGTAAATATTGTACTTCATTCATAATAGCAAGCATTCTTTGATAAATATTTTTTATTTGTTTGTTACTTTCTTCTTTTTTATTCATACATTTTCCTTTTTATTTATATAACCATTTTCCATTTTTTTGTATTATATAATCTTCTAAATTTTTTTTATTTATAGCATATTCACAAAATGAATCTGTTTTCATAATATCTAACCAAAAATCATAATTATGAATATCTTCATTTTCTTCTTCTTCAAAACTTATAATTTCTACCCATCCATCATTAGGACTTTCTTTTTCTTCATCTTCATAAAACATTTTTATTCTCCTTTTTATGATTGTAATTTTTATTTGATTTAAATATAATACAACTCTTGATTTAAATGCAAGAATAACCCCGCAAAAAAAGCAATAAAATTATGAATTTAAAAGAATGGTTTAAAAAAAGTGGAATGCCCAAAGCTGAATTTGCTAGAAGAGTTGGCATAAATCAAGCAACAGTATATCGTTGGCTTGATGGGGAAGCATTCCCTACTAGTAATAAAATTTTGAAAATATTTGAAATAACTAATAAAGAAGTAAAATATTTTCTTTATAAAGAAAGAGTATTGAAAATTGAAGAAATTACTCATGAAAAAAATTTTAAAGCATAAATTTAATGCAAAACCTCAAAAAATAGATGAATTTTATTTTGATTCTAAAAAAGAAGCCGAGTATTTTGGTAAATTAAAAATTTTACAAAAAGCAAATGAGATTTTATTTTTTTTAAGACAAGTTCCACTAGATTTACCTGGTGGAATTAAATATAAAGTAGATTTTGTTGAATTTCATACAGATGGCTCAATTCATTTTGTAGATATTAAAGGATTTATGACACCTTTAGCAAAAAATAAAATTAAACAAGTTGAAAATTTATATCCAATAAAAATAGAAATAAAATAAAAAACTTTATCTTATTTCTATAAAAATTACTATATTTTTACTTAAACTCCTATTTCCCAAATTTCTAAAACAGAAGATGCTCTTCCTCCAAAATTTCTGCTTACATTATTACCATTGAGATAACCAAATAAGCCAGGAAGCATTCCTATTCTAATTTTAAAAGTAGTAGAACTTGTAGTACCAGCTGCCATAGTATGACTTAAAACAGCAGTTCCTAAATCAGTATTATTACCACCCCAAAAAACTACTGATCCACTAGTAGCAGCTAATGCATTTGCAGTCGCATCTTGAAATAAAGCTATAACAGGTGCTGTTAACATTCCATTAGGACCAACAAATCCATAAAATTTAATAACTAATAAATTAGATGCACTATGAGGAGTAATCGCTAAAGTTAATACTTGTACTCCTTCTCCACTTTGAGGAATAGTATCGTCTATTGGAATATTTGAATTTAAAGTTACTCTATCTGATCTACTAGTGTAAACATATTGTATAACTTCTCCCGGACCAGGTGAGGTTGACCAGTTAAGACCACTTGCTTGAGTAGAATCTGCTGTTAATACTTGTCCATCAGCGCCTACTGATAGAGTAGTTGGAGATCCTGCTGCAGTTGCACTAAAAATATCTCCTTTTGCATTTACTTGTATATTTCCTGCATTTACTTGTGCCATATTTGACTCCTTAAATTATTGCTATATTTCCCATCATATTTTGTATTACCCAATCAGTATTAGCTATACTACATCTAAGAGTAATACAATCACCTGCATTAGTAGCTGTTAAACTACCTCCTACTCCTGTTGTAGTTACTTGATTACCGATATGAATAGTTTGACCAGCTCCTTGGGTTACAGACCAAAGGCCTAATATTCCCATTATTTCCATTACTGTACCAGCTGCTGCAGTTGCAGGTAAAGAAAAAGTTACACCTGCTCCCCTATTAGCTCCATAACAAGTTGCAACGGCCATAGCTTGAGTAGCAGCTGTTACTTCTACATATGCTAGACCAGAGCCTGTTGCACTAATAGTAATACTGCCAGCTCCATTTGCAATAGCTATTCCTGATCCTGGTGTTAAAGTAGCAGCTACAGGATCATTTCCTGTAGATCCAATAGGAAGTTGACCATTTGTTAATGGTCCTATTTCTGTAACAGCTCCCACGCCGGAGCCAACTATCAAAGCATGATCAGTGATAGTATTTACTCCTGTTCCTCCTGAAGGAACATCTAATGGAGCTGTAGGAAAGGAAGGAACTCCAGCTGAAGTAATTTGAAAAAATACATTTCCATTAGAAGGATCAATACCATCTGTTATTTTAAAATTATCTGAATCTGAATTATCTATTCCTACTGAATAACCTTGTGCACCTTGAATTTCATATTTTGTCCACACATCTTCTGTTGCAACAGAAGCATCATGTGATAAAATATTTTGAGGACCAGATCTTAAATATTCTGGAGCTACAATTGTCATCAAAACATCGGTATTAGTATCATTTGTAAAATTAACTGAACCATAAGAAATTGTTCCAGTTCCATCTACTGCTGGATTATTAGATGATTCTATTGTTACATGATCGAGATCAACTTGTCCGCTAGAAGTATGATAAATAGCAGGTTGAACATCCATATAAAAAAAAGAATTTACACAGGTTCCTATAGAACCATCTGAAATACGCCATGTATTATTTATTTCTGAGTCTCTAATTAAACCATATGCTTGTCCTACCCAATCCATTTGACATTGCCATTTACAATTTTCGATTCTATTTTGTCCTCCTAATGCAGCTATATTATTATCTCCATTTCCAATAGTTGAATTAGTACATAAAAAGTTTGCAGCTCCAGCTCCAATATCAATAAAACCATCTTGAGTTCCAACACAATGACAATTTAAAATTCCAATTAAACCAGTCCAATTTGGTAAATTAATTGCTAAACCATCATCAATTGCAATTAAACAATCTACCATCGCAATAGTTGTAGTTCCAGCAGCTGCAGAATTCAAAATATTAGCAGCATCTACTAAATAAAGATTTCTAAAACTTATACTACCACTATCTGGAGGAGTATGAGTTCCGTTAATTGTAGTATTATATCCCGCTGGTGTTGAAACAGCTCCCATTATATCAATTCCATCATATAAAACTAAATCTTCTGTGTAAGTTCCAGGCCTTATCCATACAACAGCTGGAATTCCAGCTGTATTTGCAGCATTAATAGCTGCTTGGATAGTTTGATATTCTGTTTCTAAAGCAGTTGGATCAACTACATATTTTGTAATATTTCTTAAATCTCTTGAAGATATTGTATTATTTGCAGGATCTCCAAAAAAATGCATTCCATTAAGATAAGCTCCGCTATCACCTAAAAAATTAATATTTCCTGCTCCATCTGGTCCAGTAAGTCCTCCCGTGTCAGGAGTTACACTATCAATAGCTGCTCCTCCTCCTGTAAGTGCAATCGTTAAAGTATTTGTAGCAGGAGTTCCTGTTACAACAATTCCAGCACCACCTAATAAATTAATATTATTTGTTCCATCTGGACCAACTTGTCCTCCTACATCTGGTGTAAAAAATTCTACAGCAGCAGCAGTTCCGGCCATTTTTCTCCAAATACCTTGAGTTGCATCTCTATATACTAATTTCCAAAAATCACTTGATGAAGTGTCATTCCATTCATCTCCTATTATAAAATTTTTATAATCTGCATTAGTAGGAGCTCTTCCATATCTAAAAATACGTATAGAATTTTCACTATTAGGAGGATAATTTAATGGACTTTTATTTATAAATGGCATTTTTTTCTCCTTAACAAACTAAATGACCAGAAAAACTTGCAACACAATTAGTTGCATCTCCCAATACATCATCAGTATCTCCTGCTTCGCCTGCAACAGCAATTACAATATAAGCTATATCTGCAGCATCCATATCACATAAACTTGAAATTTGCATTGTATGATCTTGATTGCTAGCTGCTCTTCTATAATAATTATAATAATTTCTATTTGACGTAGCTATCAATATTGCAAACTGAGTAGCTTGTGTTGTTCCACCAATACATACAAGAGATTGTAAAAAATATCTTCCAGTTACCGGAGCTGTAAATACACCAGATGCAGTATTATAATCTGCATTTTGATCAAAAACTTCTGTATCAAATATTACTGTATAAGCTGTACCGGTTCCTGTAACATTATTAATAGTTGAAGAAACATATGCTAAAAATGCTGGTTGAAGTGGTTTTGTTATTTCACCTGTATCTAATGCTGTTATAATATTTCCAGTTGCACTATCTAATGTAAAATCTCCTGTTCCAGTATCTATATTTACAGCGCTTGCACCTGTTGTATTTCCTATAGTAATAGTTTTAGCCGCTGCTCCAGTTCCTATATTTATATTATTTGCTGCTGCATCGGTTCCTATATCTGTGGTTCCTCCAGTTTGAGTAAAATTTCCTGTAAAAGTAGCATCTGTACCTTCTACTTCACCTGCATCTAATTTTGTAGCTCTTGATATTGTTAAAGTTCCAGCAAGTGTAGAATTATCTAAATAAGTAACAGAACCGAGTAATAGATTTCCAGCACCTGCACCAGCAATGCAAGGATTAGCACTAGTATCAATTGTTACATCAGATAAAGAAAGTTCATTTGCTGATCCGTGGGTTATAGCGGCATTAGCTCCTGTTTCAAACGTTGTGTCAGATATAATTATAGTAGCTGTGTCAGCGGTTGTTAATGTATTTTCAAATCTATTTCCCATTGTTAATGTAGCTATTTTTGCACCTCCAATCGTTACTGTATTTGCACATTTAACACTTTCCTGAAAAACTAAAGTACCAGTTCCTCCAATATTTATTGGACAATTTATATTACATGTATCAAATCTTAAATTTCCATTTCCAGTCAGAGTCATTACATTAGCATTTCCCGCACCCATTTCAGTATTTAAAAATTTTATTGAACAACCACCTGTATTATTTACAACGCCATCATTTGTAGAAGCTTCACCACAATCATCTAACAATAATTCTCCTGTCCAATTAGGTAAATTAAATACATATCCATTTGTAACTAATATAAAACAATCATTAATTTCAATATTTGTTGTTCCTGCTGCTGCAGAATTTAATATATCTGTCGCACTTCTTAATTGACATTCATGTATTTCTATAGAACCGGTTGCAGGAGGTGTATGAGTTCCAATAATAATTGATAATCCTCCTCTATCTCCCCATAAATTAATTGAATCATATAATGTTAGGTTTTCAGTATATGTGCCTGGTCGAACGTAAACACAAGCATTTCCACCCGCTGCATTAGCAGCATCAATAGCTGCTTGTATTGTTGTATAAGGAGTATCTCCACTTACATCTACTATATATTTACTTACATTATTTAAATTTGTTGAATCTTGATATACCATTTTCTCACTCCTATACTACATTTAATACACCAACATTTGATAAAACAGACCATATTGTATCAGCTATTCTACAAACGATTTTTACGGTATCATATTGATTAGTTGAAGAAAGAGAGCCTCCAATTCCAACAGTTGTAGATAGATTTCCAAATTGAATAGATTGACCTGCATTTTGAGCAATTGTCCATCCTCCAGCACCTTCTCCACATATTTCTATTATAGTTCCTAAAGCTGCTGTGGATGGAAGAGTTATAGTTGTTAAACCTACATTTGTATTAATATAGCCACTATCAATT
>CAZVNH010000004.1:0-14241 GCA_964628575.1 uncultured Thermoplasmatales archaeon
AATTGTTTTTAATTTTTCAATATCTATTTTCATGCTTTCACTTCTTTCAATGGATTTGGACCCATTTTTTTAAGATCATCAACAAATTCTGTAACAACTGAAGCAAATTTTGCCCCCTCAGAAGCTGAAATATATTCGAAACGTACTCTACTAGGGTCTATTGCCATTTCCTCTAAGAATTTTCGTAGAAGTTTTATTCTCCTATTTGCCTTATAATTACCAGATTGATAATGGCAATCACCAGGGTGACAACCACCAATAAGTACTCCATCAGCACCTTTTCGCAATGCTTCCAAAACAAATACAGGATCAACACGTCCCGAGCACATTACACGAATTGATTTAATATTTGAAGGGTACTTCATTCTACTAGTACCTGCAAGATCTGCTCCTGCGTATGAACACCAATTGCATAAAAAACCAATGATGTTTGGTTCAAATTCTTTCGTCATATTTTATTCCACCTCAACTTGAAATTTTTATTTCATTAAGCGTCATTTTTACGGCTTTTGGAACAACCGCAGCAATATTATTGCTAAGTTTTTCTCCAAATTCACATGGTATTTTTTTCATCATTATCCCTATTATAATTATCTCTTTTGGAATTCGTGTCTCACCTAATTTTTTTGCCATTTCAATTGCTTCTAACAGTGAGACATCGTGAGGATTACACGAATGCATTGTAGAGAAATCACTAAGAGGTATTCGTTTAACCTCTCCGTTTTCTCCAGTTTCTGTTTTCACAGCGTCGATTATTATTGCTTTTTCATATCCTAAAAGTAAATCAAGGAGATTCATTCCTCCTGTTATTGCTTCATCTATTGTAATATTTGGATCTTGGATGTAATGTTTGAGTTCATTTGCAACATGAACTCCAACTCCATCATCACCAAGTATTTGATTTCCTACTCCTAGGATTATTATTTTCATTAATTATTTCCTCTAAAGGTTTTGTTTTAATGTTTTGTAAAGTTTCTTTTTATGGTCATATATATTTACTTCAAGTGGCATACCACCAGGAAGAGTATGTGTTGCACATGCAAAACATGGATCGTATGCTCTAAATGCCATTTCAATCATGTTAAGAGTTCCATCAGATACCTTTCCATCTTTGATTAATCCCATAGCTGCATCTCTGATTGACATATTTATTGCTCCAGAGTTGTTAGTTGTGGCAACAATTAGATTTGCTTTATCTATGAGTCCATTTTTATCGAGTTTGTAATGATGTATCAAGGTACCTCGTGCAGCCTCTGTAACGCCCATTCCTTCTCCAGGTTCTCCAACAGGGTTACGGATTTTATCTGATGTGATTTCTGAATCGTTAATTAACTCTTTTGCTCTTTCTGTTGCATATAAAAGCTCAATAAGTCTTGCCCAATGGAATGCAAGTGTACTATTGACTGCTTTACCACCAAGTGTTTCATACATTCTTTTATATTCTTTATCTGCAAGTGGAGTTGCCATACCATCAGCAGCATTTAGTCGTCCAAGTGGTCCAACACGATAAATTCCACTATCTTTTCCATCTTTGAAGCCTTTCCAACCAACAGATTTAAGATATGGGAATTTTATATATGTCCATTCTTCAACATGCTCGACAATATTTTTATAATAGTCTTTAACATCAAATTCTACTTTTTCTTTTCCCTGTTGATCTGTTACTCTAATTTTTCCATCATAAAAATTTACTTTATTGTTTTTATCAACAAGTCCCATATTGTATACTGCAAGCTGATATGGATCACTCAGAATGACATCAACATAATCTTTATTTTTTAATACAATATCATCTAATAACTTTAATGAAAATTGTGCAAAATCAATACATGAATCGACCATTTTTTTAATGTCTTTTACCTCGTCTTTGTTAAGTCCCTTTGAAACTCCACCAGGAAGTCCACATACTGGATGAGTTGCTTTACCACCAAGTATAGCTGTTATTTTTTGACCATATGCTCTATGTTTAATTACTTCTTTTCCAATTTCTACTCCTGCTTTTTCAATAACACCAATTACATTTCTTTTAGCAGCTGGTGCATCAGGACCAACGACAAAGTCTGGACCACCAAGATAATAAAAATGTAAGGTATGATCATAGATATAGTATCCCATATACATTAATTCCCTAAGTTTTTTTGCAGCAGATGGTGGATCAACTTTAAATGCATCATCAAGTGCCTTGGTTGCTGCAAAATGATGAGCAACAGGACATACTCCACATATTCGAGATGTTATCTGAGGCATATCTTCTGCTCGGCGACCTTGAGCAAAACGCTCAAATCCACGTAACTCAGGAATTTGTAAATATGCATTATCAACATTTCCCTTGTCATTTAAAAAAATACTAATTTTTCCATGACCCTCTAACCGAGTTATTGGATCAATAGTAATTGTTTTCATTATTTCATCACCTTCCTATTTATAAGAGCATTCGGTAAACCATATTTATAGAAAGTACCAACTGGATCAACAACTTGATCAATTAATTTCTGAACTTCTTCATCACTCATATTTTCTTCACCTTCGATACCAAGAACAGAAGCAAGTGCTGAAATCATCTTAGCACCTTGATCAAGGCTATTCGGTGTTGGACCACCACAACCAGTACAAGGCATATTAGCATCAAGACATCTTGCATCACAACCACCCCGGGTAGCTGGTCCTAAACAGATGATACCTTGTTCCAAGAGACATTTATCTTCAATTTTGTCAACCTCATAGACTCTTTTAATTTCTTTAATTTTTTTCTCTGATTTTTCAAAACGACATTCGTCACATACCGATTTTAAAGGACCAATTACACTACCTTTTGGTGGTAGTTTACCCTCTACAATTGCACCAACAGCAGTCATAATCAAATCAGGTGTTGGTGGACAGCCTGGAAGATAATAATCAACATCAACTGTCTGATCAAGTGTTTTAACTGTATCATAAAATTCTGGAAGTGTAAGTGTTCCCTCTTTTACTTTAACTGATGTTTTTGGAACTGTTTTTTTCGGATTATCAGTTGAGGGATTATTTAGATAAGCTACATTAAAAACTTCTTCTCGGTTTGCAATATTTGCAAGTCCTGGTATGCCACCGTTTACTGCACATGCACCAAATGCTACCATAACCTTTGATTTCTTACGAAGTAGTTTTGCAATATGTTCCTGTTCCTCAGTTCGAATTGATCCATTGAAGAAACAAACATCTATATGATTATCTTTCATAGCTTCAACATCTTTGTATTTAAAATCCATTGCAACTGGCCAAAACAGGACATCAGCAATCTCTATAACATCTAAAATTTTTTCATTAATATCTAATACTGCTATTTCACATCCACCACAACTTGCAGCCCAATAAAATGCAAGCTGTAGTTTTTTGCCTTTTCCGGCTTCCTTTTTCTTTCCTTTTTCCTTACTCATATAATCACCATTTTACTTAATTTTAGCCTCTTTATTTTTCAAATACCCCCTTTTTCTTTAACAAAAGAACGGGATCCACGGCATGATTCTCAAATCCATAAACTTTTGGATCCAAACCTAACGCCACAGCTATTAGCTGGGTGTAGTAGTAAATAGGAAGTTGTTTATAATTATTATAAATTTTTTCTGCTTCTTTTCCTCGAACGTCAAGATTAAATCGACATAGAGGACAAGAAAGCATTATTGCATCAGCCCCGTGATCAATTGCATAATTTGTAATTCTATGTGCTCTATTAGATACAAGTTTTTTCTCTTCAATTGTATGATATGAACCACAACATTCTATCTTAAAAGGATTATCAATAACTTCAGCACCAAGAGCTTTTAAAAGATCACTCATTATAGTTGGTTCTTCTGCATCATCAATTGCTACTTCTCGAGGACGAAGTAACATACATCCATAATAGGGCATTATTTTCATATCTTTAAGTGGATTTTTAACCATTTTTTTCAAAACATTAAAATCAACTTCATCTCTGAGAAACTCAAGAAAATGCATGACTTTTATTGTTCCTTTATAATCATTTTCTCGATCCATAAATGAGTTAAGTGTTTCAAGATCATCAGCGATTTCTTTCACCCTAAGATTTGTTTGTTTAAGTGTATTACAGCACATATCACATAGTGTAATTATTTTTTCTTCTCCTTCGTCTTCTGCATGAATAAGATTTCTTAGAGGTGCAAGATGATGCATTAGATCATCATCAGTTAAAGATGCGACTACTCCACAACAGGTCCAATCATCCATTTCTTTCATTTCATGACCCAATTTTTCCATTATAGCAAATGCTGATTTCTCAAGATTTTTTGCAGATGTCTTGAGTGTACAACCGGGGAAATATAATATTTTCATAATTATCCTACATTTTTTCTAAATAAACTTACAAAAGCTATTTGCGGAATTGATTCTTTTTCATTTTTTGATAATTTCTTTAAATTTGTTTTATCAATTTTTTTTCTAAGAATAATTTGTCGAAGTGCTTCCATAATTTTTGTAATATTTATATCTCGAGGGCATCTTTCTGCACAAGTAAAACATGATGAGCAAAGCCATATTGTTTTTGAATTAAGTACCTCTTTTCTATCAAGTATTACATATCTAATAACTTCATCTGGTGATAGATCCATTTCATCAATAAAAGGACAACCTGCAGTACATGTTCCACATTGATAACAACCAAAGAGGTTTTCTCCACATAGGTCTTCTACTTCTTTTAGTAGCTCACCTTTTCTCATTTGTAATGTATTTAAATTGAGTTTTCCTTCTAATTTCTTGCTCATTATGCACTCCCCTCTTCACATAAAGCTGCTATCATTACATTTATATGTTTACTTTTGTAACCTTTCTGCTCAATAGCACTTGAAAGACATGCTGCAGCACAAGAACCGCAACCTTTACAAAGTGCTCTGTTTACTTCCGCAAGCATTCGACTTGGATCTTTAGGATGAGGTTTCATCTCAATTGCTGAATAAGCACATGCTGATTCACATAGTCCGCAGCCTCTGCATAGTTCTTCGTTTACCTCAGAAACAATTCCTTCTCCTTTCATTTTTTCTTGTGAAATAGGTATTGCGGCACGTGATGCTGCACCTTCTGCTTGTGCAATTGAATCAACAAGATTTTTTGGATAATGTGCAGCACCGCACATATAAATACCAGAAGTTGAGAAATCAAGAGGTTTGATTTTTGCATGTGTTTCAATAAAGAAACCTGCAGAATCAACTGGTACTTTAAGCATGTTTTTAAGTTTCTCAGTCATCACACCACCTTCTGTATTAACAGTTAACACAAGTAAATCAGCAGGAAGTTTCATTTCTTCATTTAAAATATCATCATAAACCTTTACTGTTATTGGTCCTTTTTTAGGATCTTTTTTATCAAGTATTACTTCGGGTTTCTTCTCACCTGGATAACGTATCATTGTTACATGATGATTTTTCAACACATCAGCATAGTATTCCTCTTCTTCTTTACCAAAAACTCTCATATCACGATAAAGCATATAAATCTTAGATTTTGGATATCTTCTACTAATTAGTTTTGCATTTTTTATTGCTACACCGCAACCAACTCTACAACAATATGGTCGCTCTTCATCCATTGCACCAGCACAGTTTATTATTACCACATGATTTGGTTCTTTTAATTTGTCTATTTTTAATTTAGTTTCTAGCTCTGTTTGAGTAAGAATATTTTCATTTTTACCATATTCATATCTTCCTTTGAGATCGATCTCTCTAAAACCAGTAGCAACAATTATTGTTCCAAACTCAATTTCTTTTATTTTTCCTTTCTGTTTGATTTTACCTTTATAGTTTCCAATATAACCTTCTATCTCGTTTAACTCTGAGTCAGTCATAATAGTAATTAATTTATTTTTATTAACTTTACTAATCATAGGATTAAGAATATCTTCTGTTTTTGTGTCAGATGGAAACATTGAATGAAGACTCGTAAGTCTTCCACCAAGTTGCTTTTCTTTTTCTATTATAATAGATTTAATTCCCATATCAGCTAGAGCAAGTGAAGCTTTCATTCCTGAAACTCCACCTCCAATAATAAGAGTTGCAGGATAGATCGAAAATTCTTCTTCAGAAAGTGCCTCCAGACCTCTTGCTTTTGCAACTGATGATCTTACAAGTTTTATTGCTTTAGCTGTTGCTGCATCCCAGTCATCTGAGTGAACCCAAGAACAATGATTTCTAATATTTGCCATTTCAAAAAGATATTTGTTAAGACCTGCCTCCATAAGGGTATCCATAAATAAACCGCCATGGGTTCGAGGTGAACATGCAGCAACAATAATTCTGTTTAAGTTTTTGTCATTAATTGATTCTTTAATTTTCTTACAACTATCTTCTGAGCAGGCAAACATGATATGTTCGCAATGTTCAACATTTGGTAGTTTCTTTGTCTCCTCTGTTACTTTTTCAACATCAAGATAATTTGCAATGTTTTTACCGCAATGACAGATAAACACACCAATTCGTGGTTTTTCACCAGTAACATCTTTTTCAGGTGGGAATTCTTTACCAATATGTCTTGGTCGATTTTTTATTGGTGCTACTGCTTTTGCTGCAGCACCACTTGCCATTGATACACTATCCGGAATATCTTTTGGACCTTGAATACAACCTGCTAGGAATACTCCATCTCTTGAGGATTGAATAGGATTTGTAAGGAGTTCTTGTTGTTTGAAAAAACCATTTTCATCTACTTCGATTCCAAGAGTTTTTCCCAGTTTTTTATTTTCTTCATTAGGCTTTATTGCAGTAGATAAAACAAGCATATCAACCGTATCTTCTTTTACTTCTCCAGTAAGTGTATTTTTATATCTAATCGTAATACTTTTATCCTTGTTTTCATAAACAGATGAAGGTCTACCTCGTATGTATTTTATTCCTAAATCTTTTGCATGATCATAATACTGCTGGAAGTCTTTTCCATATGCCCTTATATCCATATAATATATAGAAATATTCATATCTGGATTTGCTTCTTTAGCAATTGATGCTTCTTTTGTTGCATACATACAACATACTCGTGAGCAATATGGAAAACCTAGTTGTTCACTACGAGAACCTACACATTGAATCCATCCAACGCTCTTTGGAGTTTTTCCATCCGATGGTCTTTTGACTTTTCCCTCAGTTGGCCCAAATGATGATAGAAGTCGTTCGAATTGAAGAGCAGTAATTACATTATCATATTTTCCATAACCATATTCTTTTCTCATCTCAGTTGGCTCAAATAATTCAAAACCAGTTGCTAATATTACAGATCCTACATTTACTTCTATTTCTTCAGATTTTTCTAAAAATGAAATAGCTTCAGGTTCACAAACTCGGTCACATGAACCACAGCCTATACAATTTTCATAATCAATTGTATAAACTATTGGAACTGCTTGGGGAAATTCAATATAGATTGCTTTTCTCGTTGATAATTTTTCATCAAAAGGATTTATTACATCAACTGGACAAACTTCCGCACAATCATCACATCCTGTACATTTATCAGGATCTACATATTTACTTTTTCGCCAAATATGTGCTTTGAATTTAGCAGGTTTACCATCAAGACTATTAATATCTGCATAAGTTATTAGCTCGATATTTGGATGACGTGAAAGTTCAACCATTTTTGGTGCAGCAGTACATATTGAGCAATCATTAGTGGGAAATGTTTTATCAAGTTTTACCATCGCTCCACCAATAGTTGATGTTTTATCAATTATTACAACTTTATACCCCTTATCTGCAATGTCAAGTGCAGCTTGCATTCCAGAAATTCCCGCACCAACTACAAGAACATCAGCATCAATAACTCTTTTTTTTACTTTTTCTGCTCTTTGAGTAATAGTTTTAACAGTACTTTCTAGTTGAGGTGCATCCTTATTTTCAATTATTTCCTCTGGTTCATCATAGAAATAATCATCTTCTAATGGAATACCAAGATCGTGGTCTTTTTTCTTATCATAAGTTTTTAAGGGCATCTTTTCCTGCCTCATATCCTCTTTCATAAGCTTTTATATTTAAATCAATGAATCTTTTTGGAACACTATCAATTACTGATTCCTTTACAGCATCAGGTTTTAATAGACCTGATATGCTAGTAAAAGCACCTACCATAACAATATTTGTAACAATCTTATTACCAAGTTCTTCTGCGATTTTAAGAGCTTTAACTTTATATAAAGGTCTTCCAATATCGTGTTTTTTAACAAGATCTGGATCTACAACAATAACTGTGTCATCTCTAATATCTCCACGGTAGCTATCAAAAGCTTCTTGAGACATAGCTAGAAATATATCAACGCTTAATGGTCTAGGATAACCAATTTTTTTATCAGAAATAATGACTTCTGATCTTGCAGCTCCACCTCGTGCTTCAGGTCCATATGATTGGCTTTGTACAGCTTGATAGTTTTCAAAAACAGAAGCAGCTTTTCCAATTATAAAACCTGCAAGAATTACACCTTGTCCTCCAAACCCGCAGATTCGTATTTCCTTTTTCATTTTTTAACCACCTTGGCTTTGATTTCTTTTTCCTTAAGACGATTTAATAGTTGTTCATATGCTTCGAAAAATCCAGGTTTCTGAATGTCCTGAAAAACTCCAATTTGAATCTTGTCTTTAATTTCTTCTTTTTCTTTTTCAGAGCCGTAATTCATAATTCTATTATAGTCTTCTATAAGAATGGTATTATCATCATACCATGCCCAATGTTTTTTTATGTCTCCAAGTTTATTTCTTCTACCATATGCTGTTGGGCATGGAGCTAGAAATTCTAAAAGTGAAAAACCTTTCTTTTGAAGCCCTTCTTTAATAGACTTGATAGGCTGATAAGGATGAGAAACAGGCCAACGTGCTACATAATTTGCACCTAATGCTTTTGCTAGCTCACATATATTAAATGGATGTTCAATATTTCCATATGGCGCAGTTGTTGCAATGCTTCCAAGAGGTGCTGTTGGTGCTAGCTGGCCACCGGTCATTCCATATATGAAATTATTAATCATTATAACAGTTATATCAATATTCCTACGTGCTGCATGGATAAAGTGATTTCCACCAATTCCTGCGCAATCACCATCACCTGTAAAAACAATGATATTAAAATCTGGGTCTGCTGCTTTTATACCTGTTGCAAATGCAATTGCACGTCCATGTGTTGTATGTAGTCCATCAGCATTTATATATCCTGGAAGTCTAGATGAGCATCCTATTCCTGAAGCAAATATTGTTTTATCCATGTCCCATCCTAATTCTTCAAGGGCCCAAAATGTGTATTCAAGTACTACTCCATGGCCACAACCATTACAGAATATAGTAGGCCACATTCCTTCTCGGAGGAACTTTTTATTTAATTCTTCAGCTGTTTTTATTTCTACCATTTTATTTTGCCTCCAAGTATTTATAAACCTCATCCGGATAGTGCATTTCACCACCGATTTTTGGTGCACTTACTACTTCACAATTACCATTTGCATATTCACGGACAGGATGGACAATCTGTCCTAGATTCATCTCAGGTACAATGATTTTATCTACTTGTTTTGCTAGTTTAGAAATTTCTTTTTTAGGAAAAGGCCACACAATTTTTAATCTAAGCATACCCACCTTAATTCCATTTTTTCTACCCATTTCCATTGCAGATTCGGTTGGTCTTGCAGAAGCACCGTATGTGACAAATGCAATTTCAGCGTCATCTAAATTTATTCTATCAACACTAACAAGCTTATCTGCATCATCTGTTATTTTCTCTGTAATTCTTTTAATAAGTTTTTCATGATCTGGTTGTTTATCTGTTGCAGGAAAACCTTTTTCATTATGAGTAAGACCTGTTACATATGTACGGTAACCAGATCCAAATGTAGGAAAATCAGGAACTTTCCAATCTTTTCTTGTTTGCGAGTTTGTAAAAGGAATATATTTTTTCTTATCAATAGTTGCTTCAACTCGATTAATAAGTTTTAAATCTTTTTCATCTGGAATGACTATACGTTCACGTAAATGTCCCATTTCTCCATCGGTCATAACAAGTGCTGGATTACGGTATTTTTCTGAAAGATTGAATGCTTCTATTGTAAAATCCATACATTCTTGCACAGTACTTGGTGCTAACGCTATTGCTTCAAAATCGCCATGTGTACCCCATTTAGCTTGCATCATATCTCCTTGTGCTCCAAGAGTTGGTTGACCTGTTGATGGTCCTGTTCTTTGAACATTAACTATAACACAGGGAGTTTCTGTCATAGCTGCAAATCCATAGTTTTCCATCATAAGTGAAAAACCTGGGCCTGAGGTAGCAGTCATTGACTTTGCACCACCCCATGCAGCTCCAATTACTGCAGCAATACTTCCAATTTCATCTTCCATCTGAATATAGGTACCTCCTACTCTAGGAAGTCTTCGTGCCATACCTTCAGCTACTTCTGATGCAGGGGTTATTGGATATCCTCCAAAAAATGAGCAACCTGCAAGAAGGCCTCCATAGACACAGGCCATATCTCCAAGAATAAATTGGATTTTTTTTCCTAAAACTAGACGTATCCTATTGGGATCTCGTTTGTATTTCATTTTTTTAATCCTCCTACTGGAGTTAGTAGGGTTTTTTTCTCAACCTTTTTTTCTTCTTTATCAGGAATTACAGTAATTGCTAGATCTGGGCATATAAGCTCACAGTATCTACAATTGTTACATTTATTTTTTTCTTTCAATTGAGGAGGTCGTACTCCTCTCTTATTAAGTCTATCTGACTCTTCCAAAGCATCAACTGGGCATCGATCGATGCATATGTTGCATCCTTTACACCAGTCGTCTTTTACTTCTATCATTTATTCACCATTTTAGAATATATCAAGTGCACGAGAAATTGCCATTTCACCTCTATATTCAGGTAGAATAATTGGTGCTGTTTTATTTGGTTTAATATTTTCTTGTTCGAGGATTTTATTATATTTTTCAATATGATTTAATGTTAGCTTTCCAATTTTTGCTTTTTTTACATATTTTGCTGCATAAATTCCAGCTCTACGACCAAATACATTGAAATCTAGAAGGGAGTTTCCCATAAGTCGGTTTTTCCCATGTACACCACCTGAAACCTCACCTGCAGCAAATAATCCTGGTATTATAGTTTCAGTTTTTTCATTTATTTCTACTCCCCCATTTTGATAATGTAGAGTTGGATAAACAAGAATTGGCAACTTTGTCATATCAATTCCAAATCTTTTGAATTTTCGAACTTCACCTGCTAGTTTTGTTTCTATTGTTCCTTCTCCATGAAGTATTTCAATCATAGGTGTATCAAGCCACACACCAGGCATTCCTGTAGGTGTTACAATTCCTCTTCCTTCTTTACATTCTCTTATTAAAGATGCTGACTCAACATCACGTGGTTCAAGTGGAAAAACAAAAGGATCACCATTTTTGTTTAATGGTTTTGCACCTAATCCCCTTATTTTTTCAGTTGATAGTATTCCTACAAGTGGTTCTGGATAAGCATCTCCGGTTGGATGAATTTGAATGGTATCGAGATCAATGAGATTAGCTCCTACGTGATAAGCCATTATTAGACCATCACCCGTTGCACCATAGTGATTTGTTGTTGGATAATTTGAAAGATGTAATCTACCACTACCTCCTGTTGCAAGTATTGTAGCTTTTGCACGTATGACATAGTATTCAAATGTTTCAAGATTAAAAGCAATACCTCCTGCAACCTGACCTTTGTCATCCATTAAAAGCTCAGCTACTGGACAGAATTCTAATGTTGGAATCTCTAGATTTCTTGCTCTATCTCTGATATTTCTCATAATTTCCATTCCTGAGTAATCCTTGCAACTATGCATACGATTACGACAAGTACCTCCACCAGATAGTTCCTGGAATTCACCGTCTTCATGACGGTCATACATAACTCCCAGTTCCTCATGCCATTTAATTATTTTAGGTGCATCAAGAGCAAGAGCTCTTGCTAGTTCTGGTTTGTTTGTAAAATGTCCACCGCCATAAATATCTAAATAATGTAGTGAAGGATTATCCTCAGGTCTATCTGCTGATTGGATTCCACCTTGTGCCATCATTGAGTTTGCATCACCATGACGAAGTTTGGTAATTATTAAAATATTATCTTTAGGCACACCTGATTCATATGCAAAAAGTGATGCAACAGTTCCAGCACCACCTCCACCAATAATAAGTAAATCAACATTATAATCAATTTTACTAAGATCAATATCTTTAGGATCAATAACTGGTTTTGATTCAAGAAGATCAACTAGTCCATTGTATAATAATTGACCTTTATCAATTCCAACTCTAAGTTTTCTCTTTGTACCTTCCATATAATCCGGATGATATTTTTGAAGTATTGTTTCTCGATCTTTCATAGACATTGGTTTTACTGGTTCAGCCATGTTTTTTTCTCGTTTCTTTTCAACTAGTTTAATTGATTTCATCATATATTCTGGGTAACCTTCAATTGTTTCCAAATTAGTCACCTCCGCTAGAGGATTCCTCTGCCTCAATTTTTCTATTTTTATATAAACCCATGATTTTCTTCTTGTCCATTTTCATTAATTTATCAATTTCCGCATCATATTTTCTGTTTTCAATTTCATTCAAACGTTTTGTTAGATTTTTTGATTTAGTATCTATATACTTACCACGGATTCTTCTTGCAAGTTGTGAAACATGATAATGTTTAATATCTGCAGGACAACGCATAGCACATAATCCACATTGTATACAATCAAAGGATATCTCTGCACAAGCAGCAATATCTCCACGAACTGCTCTTTGAATGTATTTCATAACTTCAATATCTTGTGGACAAGATTTTGAACAAGTATTACATGAAACACATCTTGCAATCTCTGGATAAAATTCCATGATTATGCTATCTGTAGGTTTTATTTTTTCAATATTATACTCTGCTTTTGCTGCTGGTACAAAAGGAAGTTGAACAAGATACATTTTATCTTCAACAACTTTTTGACATGCTAAATCAAATCCGAGTTTTTGTTCATCCTCAATTCTATAAATAGTTGAACAAGCCCCACAAAAACCAGCTCTGCAACCACAGCCTCTAATAAATCTATAACCTGCATATTCCAATGCTTTCATAATTGTAAGACCTGCGGGAACTTTGTAGCTCTTTCCCATGATGAAAACTTCAACTGTTCCAGTTTTTTTTTCAACATCTTTTACTTTTTTTTTCTCGGTTTTTTTTAATAAGACTTGTTCCTTATTACTCATTTTATTGACTCCCACAAAAGTTACTATAAAAATTATTTAGAGAATATATTTTATATCGAATAATAGACATCTCTATTTGTTGTCTTACCAATAGGGTTCCCCCACAGAGAAAATACATATATCTTATATAATATAAACTTTTTGGAAAAATTCTCTAATTAATAAGATATTGAACGCAAAATGTATTTTTGATAAAAATTTAAACTAAAATTGCTCTTATTATTAAAAGAGCGTAAGATTATTATAAAAATGAGAAAAAAATTTATATTAAAAAGCCCATTCTTACATTTATGAAAAATATAGAATTAACTGAAAAAGAAAAGTTAATGCTCTATGGTTTAGTAAAGCATCCACATCTTACAGATAAGGCACTCTCAGAAGAGCTTAGGCTAAAGCATTCTACTGTTACATCTATTAGACATAGGTTACGCGAAAATGAATATTTTAGAAAGCTAACAATTCCAAGACTTCAAAATATGGGATGCCAAATGCTAGTAGCGATTTTTACAGACTTTAATCCATTAATTCCATTAGAAGAGAGAATAGAGATTACTGGAAGAACAATTGAAGTTTTTGAAGAGATATTTTATTCTGTTGGTGAACAAGATAAAGGTTTTTCTTTAAGTCTTTCACATGATTATGCAACTATTGGTAAGATTAATGATATTAGGACTCAGACTTTCGGCAGTCGAGGTCTTTTAGAAGAAGAATACTCAAATATGGTTATATTTCCGTTTAATATTAGTCGTATATATCGATTTTTTGATTATGCACCTTTATTAAAAAATAGTTTTAATTTAAATTTTGAAGAAGAAATATCTATTAGTGATTTTGGTAAACGTAACACTCATGATATAGATTTATCTGATACAGAAAAAAATGTCTTTTGCATGTTAGTTAGTTATCCTGAGATGTCAGATAGTAATATTGGTCGAGAAATTGGTGTTTCACGTCATACTGTTTCTAGATTAAGACGTAGTTTTGATGAAAAAAAACTCATTAG